>NZ_DGXL01000002.1:0-63235 GCF_002395615.1 Megasphaera sp. UBA4233
TTCGGTCCCTATCCATCGCGGGCGGAAGAAACTTGAAAGGGGCTGCTCCTAGTACGAGAGGACCGGAGTGGACCGACCAATGGTGTACCAGTCATGACGCCAGTTGTGCAGCTGGGTAGCTACGTCGGGGACGGATAAACGCTGAAAGCATCTAAGCGTGAAACCAGCCTAGAGATGAGGTTTCTCATTACGCAAGTAAGTAAGGTCCCACAGAGACGATGTGGTAGATAGGCCGGGAGTGGAAGTACAGCGATGTACGGAGCGGACCGGTACTAATAGACCGAGGACTTGACTTAAAAGGTAAGGTAAGGAATACGTTTTCTATACAGTTGTCAGGGCACGGCCCTGACAAGAGAATTCAGTGGCGATAGCTGCGGGGATCCACCTGTTCCCATGCCGAACACAGCAGTTAAGCCCGCAAACGCCGAAAGTACTTGGGGGGAGGCCCCCTGGGAGGATAGGAAGCCGCTGATTGTGGGAAAAAGCACTAGCTTATGCTAGTGCTTTTTTTTATGGTTCGTGATTAGTGGGAAGTGAAGAAAACAGGACACCAGCCCAATACGACTGGTGTCCTGTTCATTAGATGGCTGCCTGCTAGTGGATAGACGCTGGCTGCTGCATGCTAACGGCTACCCTTTCTGCGGCTATGCTAATTCGTATTTATAGTTTCTTTGATATTGTATCATCCATACCTGATCCTGCTCGTCAAAGAGGACGGTCAGATAATAATCTGGATATACTTTATCGGACAGAAGATAAGCATGGCCGATTTCCTTTAATTCATACATAAATGAAAACGCAGGCCTGAGTGCTGGGAGAACTGTATTTTTTTTATCTCCTATTTTTATGCCATAAAAGGAATGAGGAAGGGAATCTTCTGCACTGATGATTATTTCTTCCTTTTCCTGTCGCTCGGCATAGACATCGCGACACCATACCTGGTCCTGGGCTGTCGTGGCGGCTTGGGATGATACACAGACTATACATAGGACCATCAGGGAAAATAACATGCGTAGTATAGGATGACATTGTTTCATGGCAGGATACTCCTTTTCATATGGTTTTTATCAGATATATAGAGCATTCCCCTTATATTCGTCATAGTTCCTGTTAATCTTTTACTACGTATAGTATACCATGAACAGCAGGGCTTATATTCTTTTGTATTCAAAATACATATGTAAAACGGTTACCCTTTTCTTGTCAGTCCCATGCATATGTGGTATAAATGAATAGGTAACTAAAAAAGGGGAGTTGATTTTACATGGGTATGAGTGTTGCTGCTAATCATGCAAAAGGTAAGTTTGCTGCTGATGCTATTATGGCCGCTGCGGCACGTTGCACAGAAGATGTCAAGAAAAATGGGGCTGATGCTGTCATAAACGGTACGATTGGTTCCATTATTGATGAAAATGGCGATCTCGTCGTACTGCAGATTGTAAAGGATACATTGAAACAACTGACACCAAATCAGATTGTAGCCTATGCACCGATTCCGGGCTTCCCGGAATATCTCGATGCGGCTATCGACCAGTGCTTCTGTGATTCCCGCCCGGAAGGGTATATCCGCGCTATTGCCACACCTGGCGGCTCCGGCGCTATCCATACGGCAGTTCACAACTATTCTGAACCGGGTGATGAAGTACTCACGACAGATTGGTGTTGGGGAGCATACCGCAATATTATCCGTGACGACAACCGCGTCCTCCGCGAATTTGAACTGCTGACGGATGATGGAAAATTCAATATGAAGAGTTTTTCTGAAAATCTGCAGGACCTCGTCAATAAACAGCATAATACAGTCATTATCCTTAATTCTCCTGCCAATAATCCTACAGGATTCGGACTGAATCTGGATGAATGGGATGCCGTCCTTTCTTTTATTAAATCAGCTGTCGAAGGAAAAGATAAAAATATTATCCTCGTTTCTGATGTAGCGTATCTCGACTACAGTGGGGAAAAACAGGAATGCCGCCGTTTCTTCAAAAAGTTTGGGAATCTGCCGGCTAATATCCTTCCTATCGTCGCATATACCTGTTCTAAGGGCTTTACCCTGTATGGCCAGCGTATGGGTGCGATGATCGGAATCACCTCCAGTGAAGACGTAGCTGATGAATTTACGGCTATTAATAAGTACACCGCCCGTGCTACCTGGTCCAATCCGACCAGCTCTGCTATGTGGACGATGATAGAAATTACGAAAGATCCGGAAAAAGTAGCCCGCCTTGATGCAGAACGGGCACAGTATTTCCAGATGATTAAAGAACGGGCAGACATATTTATGAAAGAAGCGGCTGACTGTGGTCTGAAAATCCTGCCATATCTGTCAGGTTTCTTCATTACTATTCCCATGATTGGTTCGGATAAGGTATGTGCCGCCCTTGAAAAAGAACATATTTACCTTGTTCCGCTGAAAAAAGGTATCCGCCTGGCCGTCTGCTCTGTATCCAAAAAGAAGATTGCCGGTCTGGCAGCCAAGGTAAAGGCGGCCGTCGATGCAGCTGGCATTGTGCAGTAATCGTTTGCTGTATAGGGGAGGGATATCCTATGTTTGAAACAATCGGCATTATCGGGACAGGGAATATGGGACGGGCCATTGCTATGGGGCTGGTCCGGTCCGGCCTGATCGAAGGGAAACAGCTCATATTGTACAATATCCATACGGAAAAGGCCCAGCGCCTGGCTGATGAAACCGGTGCCGCTGTCGTTGATTCGGCTGCCGGATTAGTGCAGCAGTCCCAGGCGGTCATCCTGGCGGTCAAGCCGTTTATCATGCCCGGTGTCCTGAAGGACATTTATCAGGCAGTAACACCGGACAAAGTGATGATTTCCATCGCTGCCGGCCTTACCCTGCAGCGCCTGGCTGATGCCATGCCGGCAGGAACAAAAATCGTCCGCGTCATGCCAAACACGCCTTCTATGGTAGGAGAAGGTATGGCGGCCCTTTGTTTTAATGAAGCTGTAACAGATGATGAAAAGGATGATTCCGTCGCTATTTTCCGCAGTTTCGGCAAGGCCGAAGTCGTGGAAGAACGGCTTATCGATGCTGTCTGTGGCCTGAGCGGGAGTGGTCCGGCTTTTGTGTATATGTTCATTGAAGCGCTGGCTGATGCCGGGGTGCGGGAAGGAATGTTCCGGCCTATGGCATATACTTTTGCCGCGCAGACTGTTCTGGGAGCGGCAAAGATGGTCCTTGAAACAGGGGAACATCCGGGCAAGCTGAAAGATGATGTCTGTTCTCCCGGCGGTACGACTATCGAAGCTGTACGCGTTCTGGAAGAAAGTGGGTTCCGTGCTGCGGCGATGAATGCCGTTATTGCGTCTGCTGAAAAAAACAAGAACTTGTAGTTAAAGTTAAACGTTAACACCGCATATAGGACAACCGGTTTACAAAATGTGTTTTGTAAACCGGTTATTTTTATGTTATATACCTAAACGGAATAACACATAATTCCATTTAGGTATTATAAAAAATCATAGCATGTATGTGAATTGTTGAACGACATTAATAATATTAAAAAAAATATATAATAAATTAAATTAATAAAACAATCATGCAGAATTATCAATTTAGGCATTGATACGTTGTGAAATACATATAGATTATATGTATAAATGTAATTTACTTACCTGCGTCTCCGTTGTATAATTAAATCATGAGATTGACTCCGGAGATAATCACAAAAGAACTGGTCTTATTCATGATTCTGGCTATGAATGAGCCACCTGCCTGTTAGGGGCATGAAACATGGTGTTTGATGAAAGGGTGGTTTGAATGGTTCTGCTTGCTTTGCTCCCGATACTATTTCTGATTGTAGCATTGGGATTTTTGAAGATGGCTGGGTGGAAAGCGTGCCCGATTGCGGCAATCATTGCATTTGTCATTGCTGTCTTTGCCTTTGATATGCCTGTGGGCATTGCTGTTTCTGCGGCACTGGAAGGGGTAGCCCTGGCGGTGTGGCCGATTTTACTTGTCATCATTATGGCTTTATTTGCTTATAAACTGACAGTTGCTACAGGCAGTTTTGATACAATTAAGCAGATGCTGACTACGGTTAGTGAAGATAAACGTGTGCTGTTTCTGCTCATTGCCTGGGGCTTTGGGACTTTCATGGAAGGGATGGCCGGATTTGGTACGGCCGTAGCTATCCCGGCGGCTATGCTGGTTGCTCTGGGATATCCGCCCATACGGACGATCATTGCCTGCCTTATTTCTAATGCCGTAGCACCATCTTTTGGCTCTATTGGCATTCCGACATCGACAATGGCTGCTATAACCGGCATCGATGCCGTCACGCTGGCAACGAACGTTTCGGTTGTATCCTTTATTCCCGATCTGATTGCCCCGTTTTTAATGGTCATCTGCATCGGTGGCGGGGTGAAAGCCCTGAAAGGTGTCGGCATTATCACACTGCTTTCCGGCCTGGCACTGGCAATCCCTGAATTGCTGATTTCTATGACTATCGGGGCAGAGCTCCCGGTCATGGTGTCTTCTGTAATTATCATGGCGGTCATCGTACTGTATTCCCGGGCCGTCAAGATCGATGATCCCGACTATAAACTGGATGTAAAGACAGAAGATATCCAGCCTGTTTCCTTCGGCGAAGGTGTCCGGGCGGCAATGATTTTCATTTTGATTTTCGTGCTCCTCGTGTTTACATCCAAACTCATTCCGTTCATCAACGGTCCGTTGGCTTCCATCAAGACATCTGTTCCTATCTATGCCGGTGCTGGTGCCAAACCGTATACATTCGTCTGGGTGGCAACGCCAGGTATCATGATTTTGATTGCGTCTATCATTGGTGGTAAAATCCAGGGGGCTTCTTTTGGAAAGATATGGAGCGTATTTGTTGATAACTTTGTCGGCCTGAGATATACATTCCTGACGATTATCACTGTCGTTATCGTAGCCAAGGTCATGACGTATTCCGGTATGACTAAGGAGATTGCCGATGCTTTGGTCTTTGCGACAGGCAATGCATATCCTGTATTTGCTCCCTTTGTGGGTGCTATCGGTGCTTTCATTACCGGATCCTGCACCAATGCCAACGTACTATTCGGACCGCTCCAGACTTCTGTTGCGTCTACTCTGGACATGAGCCCGGCATGGATGGCCGGTGCCAGCTCGCTTGGTGGTTGTATAGGCAAGATGCTGTCACCCCAGAGCATTGCTCTCGGCGTCGGTGCTGTCGGAGCTCTGGCAGAAGGAAAAGAAGGGGAAATTATGCGCGGGACAGCCGGATACTGCCTGTGTCTGCTGGTCATTGCCGGTATCCTGACATTTATCATCCCCAGTTTCCTGACTTTGTAATGTAATTAGTGGCTATGCACCGGTTTTCTGCCGGTTTTATACAACATGTAAAGTGTTTTGTATTTAGAGGAGGAATTTTATTATGGCTAAAGGTATTGTTACACCGGAACTTATTGAACAGTTAAAGGCTATCGTTGGTGAAAAGTATGTATATACCGATAAAGACAAACTGGAACCGTATTCCCATGACGAAGTAACGGATCCTCATTATATGAGAGAACCGCAGGTCGTCGTCCTGCCGGCTAATACGGAAGAAGTAGCCAAAGTCGTAAAGCTCTGCTATGACAACGACACGGTCATGGTTCCCCGTGCTGCTGGTACAGGCCTGGCTGCCGGTGCCGTCGCCACATTCGGCGGTGTCATCATCTCTATCGAACGGATGAACAAAATCCTTGAAATCGATAAACAGAACATGGTATGCGTCACAGAACCGGGCGTTACGACGGCTGTCTTGCAGGAAGAAGTACAAAAAGAAGGCCTGTTTTATGGCGGCGACCCTTGCAGCGGGGACTCCTGCTTCATCGGCGGTAACGTAGCAACCAATGCCGGCGGCAACCGGGCCGTTAAATACGGTGTAACCCGTGACCAGGTCATGGGCATTGAAGTCGTTACCCCGCAGGGCGAAGTAGTCACACTGGGCGGTAAATTCCGTAAAAATGCAACGGGTTATATGCTCATGCACCTCTATATCGGTTCTGAAGGGACGCTGGGCATCATTACCAAGATTTATCTGAAACTCGTTTCCCTGCCTAAATATCAGGCTGACCTGCTGCTCATATTCGACAATCTCGACGATGCTATCGCCCTGACACCGAAAGTCATGAATGCCGGTATTACTCCGGTCTGCGTAGAATTCATGGACAATGCCTCTATTAAACAGGTAGAAGTATTCCTCGATGAAAAACTGCCTCATTCTGACAATGGTAACTATATCATCATTCAGATTGCCGGTGACAATGAAGACGTTCTCGATGAACAGACAGAAAAAATCGTTGAAATTGCAGAAGAAAATAAAGCCATCGACTCCCTCGTCGCTGACCCGAAAGTTATCTGGAAATCCCGTAAAGCATATCTGGAAGCCGACCGTGCCCGCAGCCTCGTATTCTCCATGGAAGATATCGTCGTTCCCATGACAGAAATCCCTGGCGCTGTACAGCAGATTTCCCGCCTTTCCGAAAAATACGATGTCGCTATGCACTGCGCCGGCCACTGCGGCGATGGCAACGTCCATATTGATATCCTGAAAGATGACCGCACTCAGGAAGAATGGGAAGAAATGCTGCCGAAGATCCAGGGCGAAATCTACGCTCTCGTATACAGCCTGGGTGGCCGCCTCTCCGGTGAACACGGCATTGGCTATAAACGGGAGGCTCTCCTTGAAAAATACACGAACCCTGTAGAAGTCAAACTGATGAAAGCCGTGAAGAAAGCACTGGATCCGAAGAATATCATGAATCCGGGCAAAGTAATCAGCATTAACGACGAAGTTCCTGTAGAAGAATAATCATACCGTCTGCCGGTACAGCCGAAAAAGATGCAGAATTCTTTGAATGTATCGTCTGAAATCTGATACTCTGTTGATGTAAAGAGGCTGTTCTTGTAGTGACAGCCTCTTTGCTGTACCGGGCAGAATATGTGGTAAGGCGTCATGTTTCGTTCATAACACAGAAAGGCTGGGATATATATGCAGAAATTTTCCATCCCTTTTGGTAAGGGACATATTTATTTTGAACTGCCTGATGAACAAGTAGCAGGTGTACTGCTTTCGCATGCCCATGAATATAAAGCGCCCAAATCAGAAGAAGAACTCGTTGCGGATGCACTGGCTAATCCGATTGGCAGTCCTCGTCTGAGCGAACTGGCCAAAGGGAAAAAGACGTGTACCATTATTTCCAGTGACCATACCCGTCCGGTACCGAGCCATGTCATCATGCCACAGCTGCTGGCAGAATTGCGCAAGGGCAATCCGGATATTGATATTACCATTCTGGTTGCAACAGGGATGCATCGTCCGACTACTCATGAAGAACTGGTTGCCAAATACGGAAAAGAAATCGCTGAAAAGGAAAAGTTCATCATTCACGTCAGCCGTAATGACGACGACATGGTCAGCATCGGTACGCTGCCTTCCGGTGGAGAATGCCTGATTAATAAGGCGGCCGTTAATACGGATCTCCTGATTTCAGAAGGATTCATCGAACCGCATTTCTTTGCCGGCATGTCCGGTGGCCGGAAATCTGTTCTGCCAGGTATTGCCAGCAAGATTACGGTCCTGGCTAACCACTGCTCGGAATTCATTAACAGCCCCTATGCCCGTACAGGCATTCTCGAAGGCAATCCCATCCATAAAGATATGCTTTATGCAGCTAAAGCGGCTAAACTGGCATTTATCTGCAACGTCGTCATCGATGCCGATAAAAAAGTCATCGCCGCCTTTGCCGGTGACCGGGAAGAGGCCCATTATAAAGGGGTAGAATTTGAAATGAAACTGGCCGGTGTCAAACCGGTTCCGGCTGATATTGTCGTAACGACGAATGGCGGTTATCCTCTCGATCAGAATATCTACCAGTCTGTCAAAGGCATGACGGCGGCAGAAGCAACCTGTAAAGATGGCGGCGTCATTATCGACTGCTCCAGCTGCAGTGACGGACACGGCGGTGAAGATTTCTTCAATACGCTGAAACAGGCCGATGATCTGCAGAAGGCCATGGATGAAATCCTGGCCCGCGATCGGAATGAAACGATCTTTGACCAGTGGGAATCGCAGATACTATTGCGTTTATTGCTCCATTTTGATATCATAATGGTAACCGATGCCCCTAAAGATATGGTAGAAGCTATGCATCTGAAATATGCGGCGAATATTGACGAAGCCTTTGCTATGGCGAAGAAGCTTCTGGCGGCAAAAGGTGTGGCTGACCCGAAAGTTACGGTCATTCCCGATGGCGTGTCGGTTATTGTCAAGTAACAATAGAATGACATAAACACAGCGGTGTGTACAATGATTTGTACACACCGCTTTTTTAATACTATGTATTGCTTGCCACTGTATTGTTATTTCTTGATGAAAAATGAATCACCGCTCTTATTGCCCATGCCAGGATGGATATCGAAGCGGACGACGCCGATTGAGGCCTTGCCGGCAACGGCCTGCTTGATCATGGCCGTCCCTTCTACGCCGAAGCCACCGCATAATTCAATGGCACCTACTCCGTTTTCTACCAGTTTTTTTGCTTCTTTGACGGCTTCTTCATAGGATTTGACACCGACTACGGTCAGGTCGAGACCGGGTCCAGGGATGACGGCTTTCTGCTTTTCCGGATCATTTCCCGGGGCAATATACATGAATGCTGCCTGATAACTCATACCATATCGTCTCCTTTTCATATTGATAGGTATATCATACGAAAGAGAAAGAAGAAATGCAAGATGCATCGGTCATAAAAGAAAGGCGGCGGGAGATGAAAAATATTTTGAATAATTGACAAAAATTTAGTTTGTAGATATGATAAAAACATAACCACTACTTGTTACTATCATATCATTAAGGAGGGATTTGTATGAGTGGATCTATTATTGTAGCCGCCGTTGTCATCGCATACATGGCATTTATGCTTTTCATCGGCTGGTACTCCAAGCACATGATTTCCGGCAATGCGGACTTTATGGTTGCCGGCCGCCGTCTGGGACCCATTCTGATGGCAGGGACGCTGGCTGCCACGGAAATCGGTGGTGGCAGTTCGCTGGGCGTTGTCCAGCAGGGCATGGGAAAATACGGTATCAGCGCGGCCTGGTATGTCATTGCCATGGGTTTCGCCTTTGTCATCCTGACTTTCCTGGCTCCAAAATTCCGGGCATCGACAGTCAAGACCGTACCGGAATATTTCCGCCGCCGCTATGGCCGGCTTCCGGGCATCATTACGGCTATCGTCATGTTTCTGCCCCTTATTGGCCTGACGGCAGGGCAAATGATTGCATCAGCCGTCATTCTCTCGACGATGATGGGTATCAGCTTTAAAGTCTCCGTCATCGCTATTTGTGTCATCGTTACGATTTATTCTGTCATGGGAGGTCTCTGGTCTGTTACGCTTACCGATTTTGTACAGGTCTTTTTCATCGTATTTGGTATGGCCGTAGCTCTTCCTTACGCTCTCAATCTGGCAGGAGGATGGGATAATGTCGTAGCCAATGTACCGGCAGAATCACTGGATCTCTTTTCCGGTTACAGTGTCATCGATGTCATTGCCCTGACTGTCATGTATATTACTACCTTTACGGTAGGACAAGAAGCAGTATCACGGTATTATGCAGCCCGTGACGGGCGGACTGCCCAGAAAGGGTCTGTCATGGCTGCTATCATCAATTTCATCTATGGATTTATTCCGGCGACACTGGGCGTCATCGTATTGGCTCTCATTAATATGGGCATCTTTGATGCGACCCAGTTCCAAAGTGTCGGTTCACGCTATGCCCTGCCGGTTCTGGCCGTAGCGGCTATGCCGCCTCTCGTTTGTGGCATCCTCTTTGCTGGTGTCATTTCGGCAACGATGTCCAGTGCCAGTTCGGACCTTCTGGGAGCCGGATCTATTTTTGCCAATGATATTTATCGCCAGTACATTAAAACGGAAGCGACCGATGAAGAGGTTATGAAAGTTGCCAAGATTGTCATGGTCCTGGCAGGATTGCTTTCCCTGCTCGTTGCATTATTCAATACATCGAGCATTATTACGATTCTTATGTTTTCCTTCTCGCTCCGTGCAGCCGGTGCTTTCTTCCCATATGTCATCGGTTTATACTGGAAAGGCGCATCTCTTGCAGGGACGATGGCATCACTTATTGCCGGTACGATTGTCGTCGTGTATCTGGAACAGTTTACCCACGGTGTCATTTTTGGTATTAAGTTCGGCCAGCCTATCCTGCCGGGTCTGGTTGTGAGCTTCATAGCATTTATCATTTTCTCCAAATTGATGCCGCCGAAAGAAAAAACGACAGAACTGGCTTATGATGAACACGAATCCTGATTCGGCTGTAAAGTAGTTCTTTTTCGGTTTTATGCGATTTTACTTTGCTTTTACGGAGCAGAATATGGTATAGTAAATTAAGGTGATAATGAAAATTTGTCATGACTGAAAAACAAATTTTTGCTCGTGTATATTAGGAAACGGAGTCGTTGACCGATGAAAGAAAATATGCTTACTTTTTTGAAACAATTAGCCCGGGGTATTGCACAGCAGTTCGGGCCCAGCTGTGAAGTCGTCGTCCATGACCTCAGTGGGGACAATGCGGAACATTCCATTGTTGCCATTGAAAATGGGCATGTTACGCACCGGAAAGTAGGAGATGGTCCGTCTATGGCTGTTCTGGAGGCATTGAGCGGCAAACCGGAAAAACTGCACACCGATGGCAGTTACCTGACAAAGACAAAGGATGGGCGTATCCTGAAATCGACGACTATTTACATCCGTGATGAACAGCAGAAAATCATCGGTATTTTTTCTCTCAATTTTGATATTACTGAATTGATGATGGTCAGCAATGCCATTAACCCGCTGGTATCTATTACGTCGCAGAAGGGTGAAACGGGCAGTATTCCGCACAATGTAACGGAACTTCTGCAGGAACTTATTGAAGAATCGACCCGTCAGGTAGGAAAACCTGTGCCGCTCATGACGCGCGATGATAAAATCCGGGCGATTAAATTCCTCAATGACCATGGAGCCCTGCTGATTACCAAAGCGGGGGATAGAATTTCCAAATACTTTGGCATCTCCAAGTATACGCTGTACAGTTATATTGACAGCAGTAATGATGATGATGCACCCGTTTAGGGACAGAAAGGGGGCTGTCACATGCCGTACGGTATGCGACAGCCCCCTTTGGGCATGATACATGTCATTAGTTCTGATGAGTCGCTGGAAGTGCCAGAAGACGATTGATGGTATAGATTGCCTGGATGGCCAGACGGGCGGCCCGCCCTGTTTTTTGCACTAATGTATTCATATAAATCATCCTTCTCTAAAATAGTATTACTGTAGTGCATATAATAATACGTATCTTTTAGATATTTGTCAAGATAAATACAAAAATGTTTTTTAGTTTTTATATAAAATATTGACAAAAAGTTAGATTATGCGTACCATAACAAAGAAGAAAGGGGAATATCCCCTGGCTGCATTGATAACATAAAGGAGGAATGTGGCGTGGAAACCATATCTTGTGAAGAAGTCCGGAAACTGTGTCAGGCACTGATCCGCCAGCCAAGCTTGTCCGGACAGGAAAAAGGCGCTAGTCTCGTACTGCAGACGTATATGAAAGAGCAAGGTGTATTTGATACGATTCAGGTAGATGACTATGGGAATACGCTGGCTTCTATCAAGGGAGACCGGCCGGGACCAGTCGTACTCTTTGATGGCCATATCGACACGGTTCCCGTTGAAGATGAAACAGCCTGGACCTACCCTCCCTTTGCCGGAGATATACATGGAAACCGTCTGTATGGTCGTGGTGCCAGCGATATGAAAGGCGCACTGGCCGCCATGACGGTCGGGGCAGTACAGTTTGCCAGACAGACAAAAAAGAAGTTTGCCGGTACCCTGTATATCGCTGCCGTCGTTCATGAAGAATGCTTTGAAGGCGTCGCAGCCCGCGCCATCAGTCAGGCCATCCGTCCCGACTATGTCATCATCGGAGAAGCTTCCGGCCTCGATCTTAAAGTAGGCCAGCGCGGGCGGGCTGAAATTGTCCTTGAATCAAAAGGGAAGTCTTGTCATTCTGCCAATCCGGAAAAAGGCGTCAATGCTGTATACAAAATGTGTAAGGCTATTGCATGTCTGCAGCAGGTACCGGCTCCCGTTCATCCCGTACTGGGAAAAGGAATCCTGGAATTGACTGATATCAAATCTTCACCTTATCCCGGGGCTTCGGTCGTTCCCGATTACTGCCGGGCTACGTACGACCGTCGTCTGCTGACAGGGGAAACAAAGGAATCCGTCCTGGCACCGCTGAAACAGGCACTCCACACCTTGATGGAACAAGATGGAGAGGCGTCTTACCGCCTGTCCTATGCCGTAGGCAGAGAACGGTGCTATACTGGTGCAGATATAGAAGGAGAACGTTTTTTCCCGGGTTGGCTGTACGATAAACAGGCTGACTTTGTTCAGGCAGCAGCTGACGCGATGAAACAGGCCGGATTCACACCGGCTATCCGCCAGTATAACTTTTGCACCAATGGCAGCCACTATGCCGGTGAAGCCCACATTCCCACAATCGGACTGGGACCCAGCCGGGAAGACCTGGCTCATACAGTAGATGAATACATAGAACTTTCCCAGCTTACCGGCGCTGTTACCTGCTATGTGGCAGTAATGGGGGCCCTGTTGCAGGAACGGTTCCTGCCAGGTAAAGGGGGCGTATGTGTATGAGTATTCTCATTCAAAATGGGACTATTGTAGATGGTACGGGAACGGAACGGTATAAAGCGGATGTTCTCATCGATGGGAACCGTATCGGGGCAATCGGTCACATCGAACCGTCTGAAGGAATGTCCTGTGTTGATGCATCGGGGTGTATCGTAGCGCCAGGATTCATTGATACCCACAGCCACAGTGATATCGAAGTACTGCAGGACAGCCGCGTCCTGCCAAAGGTCATGCAGGGGGTAACGACAGAAATCCTGGGACAGGATGGCATATCCGTAGCCCCCCTGCCGGAAACTTACATTGCGACGTGGCGCCATAACCTGGCCGGTATCGGTGAGGATTCAGAGCGCATAGACTGGCATTACCATACGACAGCCGGGTATCTGAACCGGATACGGGCTGCGCGGCCGGGAATCAACGAATGCTATCTCGTACCACACGGCAATATCCGGATGGAAGCGATGGGACTTGAAAACCGGCAGCCATCAGATGCAGAATTGCAGAAGATGGCCGATATCACTCGGAGAGAAATGGAAGGCGGCGCTGTAGGTCTGTCTTCTGGTCTCATTTACCTTCCCTGCGTTTATGGCGGGAAAGAAGAACTCATCGCCATGTGCCGGGTCGTGGCAGAGTACCAGGGATGCTTTGTCGTCCATCAGCGGAGCGAGGCTGATACGATTGTCGCCTCTATGAAAGAAATCATCGACATTGCCCGTCAGTCCGGCGTCCATCTTCATATTTCCCATTTTAAAGTCTGTGGCCGGAAAAACTGGCAGTATATCCCCCAGGTACTCCGCCTTCTCGATGAAGCTGAAGCCGAGGGGATAAATATCAGTTTTGACCAGACGCCTTATACGGCAGGCAGTACGATGATGAGCGCCATTCTGCCGCCGTGGGTCATGGAAGGCGGTACCGATTGCGTACTCCGGCGCCTCTCTGATCGGACGCTGCGGCAGAAAATGATTGCTGACATCCAGAAGGGTATTCCCGGCTGGGATGACTTCATCGATTTTGCCGGTCCCGACCAGATTTATGTTTCCAGCGTCGGGAGCGAAAGAAATCAGGATGCCGTCGGCCTCAATCTCATTGAACTGGGAGAAAAACGGGGAAAAGATCCGTATAACGCAGTCTTTGATTTACTGTATGAAGAAAAAAATGATGTACGGATGATTGATTTTTATTGTCAGGAAAATCACGTATTGCAGTTCATGAAACGGCCGGAAATGAATCTGAGTACAGACGGGCTGTATGGCAGTCATCCTCATCCACGCCTGTATGGTGCGTTTCCCTATGTGCTGCGTAAATATGTAAGGGAAAATCCGGTCTTTTCGCTGGAAGAAGCAATACACAAGATGACAGGAAAAGCGGCATCGGCATTCCGCCTGCGTGACCGGGGCGTGCTGGCCGCCGGAAAGGCAGCAGACCTGATAATTTTTAAGGACGGCACTATCCGGGACAGGGCGACCTTTACTGAACCTGTCCAATTTCCGGAAGGCATAGAGCAGGTCTATGTAAATGGCGCATTGACTGTGGACCACGGTACTCATACGGATGCCCGGTCAGGCCGGGTCTTGATAAAAAATCATGGATACATTGTCTAAATGCGACAAAAAAATATATTTAACCTAAAAAAAATTTAGCTAACATCTTGCAAAAATGGAAAATCATGATATACTTCTAAGTATACAAAAACTTTTTGATGAGCAAAAATATTTTTAGTAAAAGAAATGGGCTTTCAGGAACAGATAGCACGACAAGGAGGATGAATACCATGGCAGATACCATGAAATGGGTCATGAACCACATGCCCAAGACGGAAGATAAAAATCTTCCCATTATGTCCGTTGAAGAAGTCAAAAAAGCACGGACCTTTCATCAGAGCTTTCCCCAGTATAAGGAAACGCCGCTGACGAAACTTCCTAAGATGGCTGCATATTTCGGCCTCGGTTCTCTTTTCGTCAAAGATGAATCGTACCGTTTCGGCCTCAACGCATTCAAAGTATTGGGCGGGTCCTATTCCATGGCAAAATATATTGCCAAAGAAACGGGAAAAGATGTATCGGAACTGCCCTACGATGTACTGACATCAGATAAGCTCCACGATGAATTTGGCACGGCCACGTTCTTTACGGCAACAGACGGAAATCACGGCCGGGGCGTAGCCTGGGCAGCGAATAAACTGCGTCAGAACGCTGTCGTACATATGCCGAAGGGGACGACACAGACCCGGTTGGAAAATATCAGGAAACTCGGTGCCAAAGTCGATATCCTTGATCTCAATTACGACGACTGTGTACGTCAGGCTGCAAAAGAAGCGGCAGAAACGCCGCGGGGCGTCATCGTACAGGATACGGCATGGGACGGATATGAAGAAATCCCTTCGTGGATCATGCAGGGTTATGGCACGATGGCCATGGAAGCTGCCCAGCAGTTAAATGAACAGGGAATAGACCGGCCGACCCACGTATTCGTCCAGGCTGGTGTCGGTTCGCTGGCCGGTGCTGTCGTCGGATTCTTCTCCAACCTCTATAAAGATAATCCGCCCGTATTCGTCGTCGTCGAAGCCGAAGCAGCGGCCTGCCTTTACAAAGGTGCCGCAGCCGGTGATGGCAAACCGCGCATCGTCGATGGGGACATGCAGACCATTATGGCAGGGCTTGCCTGCGGGGAACCCAATACTATTTCCTGGGATATCCTCAAGAATCACGTCAAGATGTTCGTTGCAGCGCCTGACTGGGTGGCAGCCCAGGGGATGCGCATGCTGGGAGCCCCGATTAAAGGCGATCCGGCCATCACATCCGGTGAGTCCGGCGCAGCTCCCTTTGGAGCTTTGTCGGTTCTCATGACCAGCGATGACTGTGCCGATGTCCGCAAAGAACTGGGACTGGATGAAACAGCCAATGTCCTGGTCTTCTCCACCGAAGGTGATACGGATCCACAGCGGTATAAAAACATTGTCTGGAAAGGCCTCGATAAATAACGAGTGAAACATAGTATACAGGATAGACCTATATTTTCATGAAAAGGAGCAGTACAACATGGCACTGGATTACAGCAAAATCAAAGAAGCCGCAAAGGGCTACGAAAAAAACATGACAAAATTCTTACGGGAAATCGTACAGTATCCCGGTGAAAGCTGCGATGAAAAAGCTCATATCGACCGGATAGCACAGGAAATGCGGGCTCTTGATTTCGATAAAGTAGAAATCGACCCCATGGGCAATGTCCTCGGTTACATGGGCAGCGGCAAGACACTCATCGCATTTGATGCTCATATCGATACGGTAGGCATTGGCAACAAGGACAACTGGGAATTTGATCCGTACAAGGGTTTTGAAACGGAAACGGAAATCGGTGGCCGTGGTACATCTGACCAGTGCGGTGGTATTGTATCGGCTGTCTATGGCGCCCGTATCATGAAAGACCTGGGTCTCCTGTCTGATAAATACACCGTTCTCGTTACCGGTACTGTACAGGAAGAAGACTGCGATGGTCTCTGCTGGCAGTATATCATCAAAGAAGACGGCGTCCGCCCGGAATTTGTCGTATCGACTGAACCGACAGATGGCGGCATTTATCGCGGTCAGCGGGGCCGTATGGAAATCCGCATCGATGTCCAGGGCGTATCCTGCCACGGCAGCGCTCCTGAACGAGGTGATAATGCTATCTATAAGATGGCCGATATCCTTCAGGACGTACGGGCTCTCAACGAAAACGACGCTGCTGACAGTACAGAAATCAAAGGCCTGGTCAAAATGCTCGACAAAAAGTACAATCCTGAATACGAAGAAGCTAATTTCCTCGGCCGTGGCACTGTTACGTGCTCCCAGATTTTCTACACATCGCCAAGCCGCTGTGCTGTTGCTGACTCCTGCGCCGTATCGCTGGACCGCCGCATGACCGCTGGTGAAACATGGCAGAGCTGCCTCGATGAAATCCGGGCACTGCCCAGCGTCAAAAAATACGGTGATGATGTCAAAGTCAGCATGTATGAATACTCCCGTCCGAGCTATACGGGCCTGACTTATCCTATTGAATGCTATTTCCCGACCTGGGTCATCCCTAAAGACCACAAGGTGACCAAAGCCATGGAAGAAGCCTATACGAACCTCTTCGGCACGACGCGTATCGGATCGGCTGAAACGGAAGCAGAACGGAAAGCACGCCCACTGACCGATAAATGGACCTTCTCGACGAACGGTGTCACCATTATGGGCCGCAACGGCATCCCCGTCATCGGCTTCGGCCCTGGCGCAGAAGCACAGGCTCATGCGCCTAATGAAAAGACATGGAAACAGGATCTCGTCACTTGCGCCGCTCTTTATGCAGCCCTTCCCAGTGTCTATACCAAAGACTAATTGATGTATACTATACAGTGTCTATTATTATAGTATTTGCCAAAAGGAGAGTATCACTATGGAAAAGAACTTACAGTATTATTTAGACCAGCTTAAAGCCCTCAATTTCAAGGATATGTATGAAAACGACTTTTTCCTTACCTGGGACAAAACCGATGATGAACTGAAAGCCGTCTGGGTCCTTGCCGATGCACTTCGCTATATGCGTCAGCACAATATTTCGACCCGCGTGTTTGAAAGTGGCCTGGGTATCTCTATTTTCCGCGATAACTCGACCCGTACCCGCTTCTCCTTTGCTTCGGCCTGCAACTTCCTCGGTCTGCAGGTACAGGATCTGGATGAAAAGAAGAGCCAGATTGCCCATGGCGAAACCGTCCGCGAAACGGCTAATATGATTTCCTTCATGGCCGATGTCATCGGCATCCGTGATGATATGTATATCGGCAAAGGCCATGCATATCAGGAAGAAGTTGTCAAATCCGTTACCCAGGGGTATAAAGACGGCATCCTCGAACAGAAACCGACGCTGGTCAACCTCCAGTGTGATATCGATCATCCGACGCAGTGCATGGCAGATGCTGCCCACATCATCAATACCTTTGGCGGTATCCAGAATCTGAAAGGCAAGAAAATTGCCATGACCTGGGCGTACTCTCCGTCCTATGGCAAACCTCTTTCGGTACCGCAGGGTGTCATCGGCCTCATGACCCGTCTCGGCATGGACGTCGTGCTGGCTCATCCGGAAGGTTATGAAGTCATGCCGGAAGTAGAAGAAGTGGCTAAGAAAAATGCCCAGGCTTCTGGCGGTTCGTTCCGTGTAACCAATGACATGGCCGACGCATTCAAAGATGCCGATGTCGTATATCCCAAGAGCTGGGCTCCTTTCAAAGCCATGGAAAAACGGACGAAACTCTATGCCGATGGAGATCAGGCCGGTATCGATGCCCTGGAAAAAGAACTGCTGGCCCAGAATGCACAGCATAAAGACTGGTGCTGCACGGAAGACCTCATGAAGACGACCAAAGACGGCAAGGCCCTCTATCTGCACTGCCTGCCTGCCGATATCAATGGCGTCAGCTGCAAAGATGGGGAAGTCGAAGCGTCCGTATTCGACCGTTATCGCGATCCTCTTTACAAAGAAGCCAGTTACAAACCGTACATCATTGCCGCTATGATTATGCTTGCCAAATTCCAGAATCCTGTAGAAACGTTGGAAGCACTGGCAAAACGCAATACGCCGAGAAAAATGAAATAAGCCTGTTTGTTGCTTTGTGAGCCTGATGAGGTGCCGATCCATCCGGGACCGGCACCTCATCTGTCTTTTCAGGCTGTCCTATTGGGCATCAGGCGTAAAGCGAAGTGTACAAATTCCGCTTCAGGCCTGAGGCCCCATAGGAAGTGAAGAATATACCGGTGTGATACTTTTATATATAAAGGAAGGAACGATATGGAACAGAAAAAGAAACGGATCGTCATCGCCCTGGGCGGCAATGCCCTGGGAAATACGCTCCCCGAACAGATGAAGGCTGTCAAGATTACAGCCAAGGCAATCGTCGATCTTATTGAAGAAAACTGTGAAGTCATTGTATCTCATGGCAATGGCCCGCAGGTCGGGATGATCAATAATGCCATGGCAGCACTCAGTCGTGAAAACCCGGCCCAGCCCAATACGCCGCTGTCAGTCTGTGTCGCCATGAGCCAGGCTTATATTGGCTATGACCTGCAGAATGCCTTACGGGAAGAATTACATAACCGGGGAATCAAAGATATTCCGGTTGCTACTATGGTGACTCAGGTACGGGTTGACGAAAAGGATCCGGCCTTTGAGCATCCATCCAAACCGATTGGTCATTTTATGACAAAAGAACAGGCTGATTTCGCAGAACAACATTACGGTTATATCATGAAAGAAGACGCCGGCCGCGGCTACCGCCGCGTCGTTGCCTCTCCCCAGCCACAGGAAATCATTGAAATTGGGGCAATCCGGACTCTCGTCGAATCGGGGCAGGTCGTCATTGCCTGTGGTGGTGGCGGGATTCCTGTCATGTGCCGGGGAAATCACCTGAAAGGTGCCAGCGCCGTCATCGATAAAGATTTTGCCAGTGAACTTATGGCAGAAAATCTTGATGCCGATTATCTGATTATCCTCACAGCCGTTGAAAAAGTGGCAATCCAATTTGGAAAACCGGACGAACAATGGCTGGACGATCTGACGACAACCGATGCGCGCCGCTATATACAGGAAGGCCAGTTTGCTCCTGGTTCCATGCTGCCCAAAGTACAAGCGGCTGTCCGTTTTGCCGAATCCAAACCAGGTCGTACGGCCCTTATCACTCTTTTGGAAAAGGCAAAAGACGGCATCCTTGGAAAAACGGGTACGCATATCCATATGGGATAAGGAGGGCGGACTATCATGCCAGAACCGGACTCTAAAAAGCGTGCACTCGCCTTATTCGAACTCAACGGCAGGCCGCCTTTCCGCGTTGCTCTGCCTATTGCCCTGCAGCATGTCATTGCCATGATTGTCGGTTGTGTCACGCCGGCCATTATCATTGCCGGTGTCGCTCATTTGTCGCCGGCAGACAGTGTCATTCTGATTCAGGCGTCCCTTATTGCGGCAGCTATTGGCACAGCATTGCAGTTATTTCCCATCGGACCGCGCAGCGGGATTCATCTGGGAGCGGGACTGCCTGTCATCTTTGGCGTCAGTTTCGCCTACGTACCGAGTATGCAGGCTATTACAGAAGAATTTGGTATTGCTGCTATCTTCGGTGCACAGGTCGTCGGTGGCTTGGTCGCAATTCTGGTGGGGCTTTGCATCCGCCGGATCCGCCATTTCTTTCCTCCTCTCGTAGCCGGAACGGTCGTTTTTACAGTCGGACTCTCATTATATCCTATCGCTATTAATTATATGGCCGGCGGAATCGGACAACCGACCTATGGCCAATGGCAGAACTGGGTCGTGGCCTTGTTTACGCTGGGCGTCGTCACCTTTTTCACCCATTTCGGCAAAGGAAGCCTGAAGCTGGCATCCATTCTCGTCGGTATGGGATCCGGGTACATCCTTTCTCTCGTACTGGGCATGGTAGATTTTACCAACGTAGCCAACGCCGGTTATTTTGAGGTGCCGCGGATCATGCACTTCGGCATCGAATTTGATGTGTCAGCCATCGTCGCTATCGCCATCCTGTTCGTCATCAATTCTATCCAGGCTATCGGTGACTTTTCGGCAACTACATCGGGGGCCATGAACCGCCTGCCAGAAACGCAGGAACTGCACGGCGCATTGCTGGGGCTGGGCGCGACGAACATCCTGGGGGCCTTCTTTGGGTTCCTGCCTACGTCTACCTATGGACAGAATGTCGGCATCGTTACGACGACGCGGGTCATCAATCGTCACGTCCTGGGCATGGCAGCCTTCATTATTCTCATTGCCGGCCTTTTCCCGAAATTTTCTGCGCTCCTGACGACGATTCCCTATGCAGTCCTCGGCGGGGCGACCGTATCTGTATTTGCCTCTATTGCCATGACCGGTATCAAACTGGCCCTTTCAGAAGGGACCAGTCCGCGCAATACGGCTATTATCGGACTGGCCGTGGCTATGGGAATGGGACTTTCGGCAGCGCCGGCCACATTAGCGCTGTTCCCGGCCTGGGTGACGACGATTTTTGGCAAGGCTCCTGTCGTAGCGGCATCCCTTATAGCTATTACGCTCAATCTCCTCATACCTAAAGAAATCAAATAAGAAAAGACAAAGGTGTCCCGTTATGGTTCCGGCCGCAAAGGGGCACTTTTTGACCGTGTAAACTGATGCGGTTGTGGTATAATAAAACTATCTTGATGGTGTGAAGGTGATACGGTGTTTCAGGAAACGTATGATGCCTCAGCAAAAAGTGCGGCAGCCAAGGTACGGTTTTTAAAAGACAATCCTATAGGATACGTGATGGCTTCCCTTCTGGGCGGAGCCTATTTGGGATTTGGTATATTGCTGACCTATACGATCAGCGGTTTTTTTGGAGACTGGCCGGCACGGCATATCATTATGGGAGCATCTTTTGGCGTTGCCCTGAGCCTGGTCATCATTTGCGGAGCAGAAATGTTTACGGGAAATGCCTTTGTCCTGTACAATGGCCTGAGGCGTAAATTGATTTCTATTAAAGATGTCCTTTGCCTCTGGGCGGTCTGTTACGGCGGAAACTGGCTGGGAGCGGTTATATTATCCCTGCTGTTTTATGGTGCCGGTTATGATACGGGCACGACGGCGGAGGCGATTACCGAAGCAGCAGTCATGAAAATGAGCCTGCCGCCGCTGGAACTTTTTTTCCGGGGTATCCTCTGCAATATTCTCGTCTGCCTGGCCATCTGGAGCAGTTTCCGCTGTCATTCCGATGCAGGTAAATTGATTATGACGTTTTGGTGCCTGTACGTATTTTATACACTGGGGTTTGAACACTGTATTGCCAACATGACTGTCATGACGCTGGCGATGCTGCTGCCGGCTGCGCCGGATATTACCCTGGCCGGATACGGGTATAATCTGTTCTGGGTGACACTGGGCAATATAGCCGGGGCGGTTTTCTTTTTGTCTATTCCCTATGGATGGGCTGCCTATGGCAGAAAATATCAATAATATCATTGCACGGCACTGGCGCCGGATCATCGTTCCGTCCAGGCCGTGCTTTTTTTATGCCCTAAATGCATGATTTCGTGTGAATTATACAGATTGCTAAATAAATGTTAGATAATCTAAAAAATATTTGACACACATACAAATAAAATGCTAATATGTTTTTAGATACGGGAACGGCAAATGTACTATTATAAAAATGCATATAGAATACAAGAGCTGTCCGGATAAAGGGATGCCGGGCAGCCGGAATGGAGGATACGATATGTTACTTCTTGGAAATGGTACGGTTGTGACGCGTACGAAAGAACGTGGACTGATTCATGATGGAGCCGTAGTTATGGACGGCGGTATCATCTGTGATATCGGACCGTTGCCGGCGATGCGGCAGAAGTATGAACAGGCTGACTATATAGATGCCCATGGCGGACTGATCATGCCGGCTTTTATCAATGCCCATGAGCACATTTACAGTGCCATGGCCCGCGGCCTGGCTATCAATGGATATGCGCCCAGGGGATTCCTCGACATTCTCGATGGTCTCTGGTGGAATATCGACCGGCATCTGACCAATGACCTGACCTGGCTGAGTGCCGTAGAAACGTATATGGAATGCATCAAAAACGGCGTGACGACGATTTTTGACCACCACGCCAGTTATGGTGAAATCAAGGACAGTCTGTTTACGATTGGCGATGCAGCCCGGAAGATGGGCGTCCGCTCCTGCCTGTGCTATGAAATTTCCGACCGGGACGGCAGGGACAAGGCAAAAGAAGCGGTGCTGGAAAATGAAGCCTGGATCCGGTATGCCCAGAAAGATACGACAGACATGCTCGCCGGCATGATGGGAATGCATGCCCAGTTCACCATCAGCGACGAGACGATGGAACTGGCAGCAAATCATAAACCATCCGGGGCAGGATACCATATCCACGTGGCAGAAGGCATTGAAGATTTGCAGGACTGCCTGAAAAAATATGGCAAACGCATTGTGGACCGGCTCTATGACTGGGATGTCCTGGGACCGCACAGCCTGCTGGGGCATTGCATTTATATCAATCCTCATGAAATGGACCTTCTGAAATATACGGATACGATGGTGGTGCACAATCCCGAATCTAACATGGGAAATGCCTGCGGATGTCCACCGACGATGGAACTGGTACATCGCGGCGTCCTGACCGGTCTGGGTACGGATGGGTATACTCACGATATGATTGAATCGTATAAAGTGGCTAATGTACTGCACAAACATCATCTTTGTGATGCCAATGCAGCTTGGACAGAAGTGCCACAGATGCTGTTTGAAAATAACCCGAAAATCGCATCCCGGTATTTTAAACGGCCTCTTGGCGTCTTACGAGAAGGCGCGGCGGCCGATGCCATTGTCGTCGATTACATACCGCCGACACCGCTTACGGCAGACAATGTCAACAGTCACATCCTCTTTGGGATGAACGGTCGCCATGTCGTGACGACCATAGCTAGTGGCAGAGTCCTCATGAAGGACAGAGAGTTACTCGTTTGTGATGAACAGGAAATGATGGATAAAATCCGCACGGGGGCAGCTGAACTTGCCCGGCGGATCAATGGATGACAACGAAAGGAGAAAGATGATGAGCGACAGAATGTATTCACTGCCCTTTGAACATCTTATGAAATGGCTCTTGGGAGAGCGTCATGTTAAAACTGTGTACGGCGTACATCATTTATATAAGGCTGATCCGTCCCGTACCTATACGATATTTGACCGCAAACTGGAAACACCGTTCGGTCCGGCGGCCGGCCCCCATACACAGTTGGCCCAGAATATAGCCGCGGCCTATGCGGCAGGTGCCCGTTTCTTCGAACTCAAAACGGTACAGACTCTCGACGGGGAAGACCTGCCTGTGGCTAAACCGTGTATCCACGCCGACGATGAATGCTACAATGTTGAATGGTCTACCGAACTGACAGTGCCCAAGGCCTTTGAAGAATATGTCAAAGCCTGGTTCCTCCTCCATGTCCTGGCCAAAGAATACGGCCTGGGATCTGCGGATGGGTTCCAGTTCAATATGTCTGTCGGATATAATCTGGAAGGAATCAGCAGCCCTAAGATTGATGCATTCATTGAAGGATTAAAAGAGGCATCCCAGACGGCAATCTTTCAGGAATGCCGGGACTGGCTCCTGGGTCATATCCATTTGTTCCAGAATCTGACGGCCGAAGACGTACAGGCGATTCCCGGAACTATTTGCAATTCCGTGACCGTTTCCACCATGCATGGCTGTCCGCCGGAAGAAATCGAACGGATTGTGACCTATCTCCTGACGGAAAAACATCTCAATACGTTCGTCAAATGCAACCCGACGCTTCTGGGATATGATTTCGTCCGGAAGACTATCGATGAGCTGGGATATAGCCACATGGCCTTTACGGACCGTCATTTCCAGGATGACCTGGCTTATAGCGATGCCGTACCGATGCTGCAGCGCCTGCAGAAACTGGGAAAAGATAAAGGACTCCTGTTCGGTGTTAAACTGACTAATACATTTCCCGTGGACATCAAAGGGGGAGAATTACCGGGCGAAGAAATGTATATGTCCGGCAAGCCTCTGTTCTTCCTTTCCATGAATGTAGCGAAAAAGCTGACAGATGATTTTTCTGGCAGCCTGCGTATTTCCTACAGTGGCGGTGCCGATGCCTTCAATATAAAGGATATTGTAGACACCGGTATCTGGCCGGTTACGGTGGCGACTACCCTGTTAAAACCTGGCGGCTATGAACGACTGTCCCAGATAGCGGGCGGGTTACACAGAGACGATGCACCTTCTTTCTGCGGTGTCGATGGAGAAAAGATCCGAAATATTCTGGACCGCGCCCGGAAAGATGCGTATTACAGACCGATGCCCCGGGTGCGCCAGGAACGCAAGAATGACCAGCCTCTGCCGGTCATGGACTGCTTTATGGCTCCCTGCAGCGATACCTGTCCCATCCATCAGGACATCCCGGCTTATATGACTCTCGTCAGGGAAGGTAAATACAAGGAAGCGTTGGAAGTCATCCTGGAAAAGAATCCCCTGCCTTTTATCACCGGCACGATTTGTTATCATACATGCATGAACAGCTGTACCCGCAATTTCTATGAAAGTCCGGTGGAAATACGGCGTAATAAGCTCATAGCGGCAGAAAACGGATACGACGCCGTCATGGCAGAACTCGTGCCGCCAGCAGGAAACGGCAAAAAGGCGGCTGTTATCGGTGCAGGCCCGGCGGGGCTGTCAGCCGCGTATTTCCTGGCCCGTGGTGGCGTCGATGTCACGGTTTTTGAAAAAAATGATGCGGCCGGCGGCATGGTCCGCTCCTTCCTCTGTGATAAAAAAGGACAGATTACAGCCGATGCGATTGATAAGGATATTTCCCTTGTTGAAAAAATGGGCGTCCATATCGAAACGGATCACGGCATCGGGCAGTACGATGAGCTGGCTGATTTTGATTATGTGCTGGCGGCCTGTGGCGTCAGGGGACTTGTGGGCGCTGCCAGACCGGCAGATATTCCGGGACTGATTGTCATCGGGGACGGTCACTATGGAAAGACGACGTCTGTCGTAGAATGTATTGCCGATGGAAAACGGGCAGCTGAAGCCATCCTGAACATGCCGGTCAGTGTCGATACGGAACTGGCAGCGGATGAAGAAGCCGTCTATTCCCAGCGGGGTCAGCTCATCATGGCTCCTGAAGCAGGGTGTGACCGACGCTGCCTGCAGTGTGATGCTGTCTGTGAAGTCTGCACCGAAGTATGTCCTAACCGGGCCAATATGGCCGTACAGGTGCCGGGATTCCTGCACCGGCAGATTATCCATCTCGATGCCCTCTGCAATGAATGCGGGAACTGCCGGTCGTTCTGTCCCTGGCAGGGGGCTCCGTATAAAGATAAACTGACGATATTCCGGACGCAGGCCGATATGGATGACAGCACCAATCCGGGCATCCTCCTGATTCAGCCTGAGACGGGCCGTTTCCTCGTCCGCCTGGACGGTATGAAAACAGAGTACACCGTTGGTGAATCGGGTACATCTGTATTGGAAGAGCCCGTACGGAAATTGATTGATACATTATTCCGTGATTATTCCTATGTGTTATGGTAAGCGCGGTGATATCTCGTTTATCCTTTTCTAATTGCGATATAGTATATGCGCAAAAAAGTGTATATGTTTTCGGAGGTGATTTTTTATGAATCTCTATCAGGAAGAAAACGATGGCATTGTCAGCCTGACCGATGCCGGAGTGAAGGAAATTCAGGCTCACAAAAATTTTTACAGTGATGCGACGAAACCGATTCCCCGGGAAAAGCGGGACTGGCATATGAAGGATATGGCCAATCTCTGGATCGGCATTATCGTATCCGTTGCCGTTTATCAGGTAGCCAGCGGCCTCCTCGTGGCCGGCATGACCTGGTATGAAGCACTGCTTACCATCGTCCTGGGTCATACGCTGGTCATGGCCGTCGCCATGATCATCGGCCACTACGGCGTCAAATACGGCATGAACTATGCCATGCTGGGCAAGGCGATTTTTGGTCAGAATGGATTATGCGTGCCGGCTATCATCCGTGGCATCCTCGGCATTTTCTGGTTCGGCGTCCAGGCATGGATTGGCGGCCAGGCGACGAGTATTATTATTTCTACTGTTTTTCCTGCCTGGGGTGATTTGGGATTTCCGGGACTCTTTATTTCCTTCCTCATCTTCTGGGCACTCAACGTCTACATTGCCGCGTCCGGCAATAAAGCCGTCAAAATCCTGGAAGGTATTTCAGCCCCGGCCCTCATTGCCATGAGCCTGATCGTCATCGTCTGGGGGTTATCGACGGCCGGATGGAGCCTCGATACGCTGCTCAGTGCCCAGGTCGTGCAGGCCCGCGGCGATACGGATTTTTGGACGCTGTTCTGGCCGGCCCTTTCCGCTATGATCGCCTTCGATGGCGGTATTGCCCTGTCCATGCCGGACTTTACGAGAAGCTGCGTCAATCAGAGAGCCCAGATTGTCGGCCAGATCATCAGCGCCCCAGTCATGACCGGATATATTGCCTTTGTCGGCATCTGCGGTACAGCTGGTGCCTGGCTGGCCTTCGGTAAAGAAATCTGGGAACCGGCCGTCCTCGTCGGCTGCTTCCCCAGCCCGATTATCCGGCTTATCTTCTCCCTGTTCATTATCATGGCCATCCTGACGACCAACGTTGCCGGCAACCTGATTCCACCGGTCAACATCGTCGCTTCCTATGTCAAAGGCCGGTTCAGCTACCGGAAAGTGGCTATCTTCGTCGCCTTCCTGTCCCTGTTTGCCCAGCCGTGGAATTCTCTTTCCAGTGCCTATCATCTGATTTTTGATGTCACCCAGCTCCTGGGCGCACTGATTGGACCGATTTCGGGCATTTACATTGCCGCCTATCTCTTTGAATATCACACAGACCTGAGCATTGTCGATGCTTATATTGAAGGACCGGGCAAATATTTCTATTCTAATGGATGGAACATCCGGGCTATCGTCATCATGCTCATCTTTACGGCTATCATATTTGCCGGCAAATGGGTACCGGCCCTGAGCCCGCTCTTTAATAATGCCTATGTATTTGGTACACTCGGCGCTTGTATTACCTACGCCCTGGTTTGCAAGTTGGGAGGTAATTCATCATGCAATACGTCATCAAAAACGGAATAGTTTGTCTCGAAGGACAGCACGTCAGGACCGATTTGAAAATTAACGACGGTATCATAGAAGAACTGGGAAAGGGAATCTATCACGGTTCAGAAGAAGTCATCGATGCCGATGGTATGTACGTCTGCCCGGGCGGCATCGACCCTCATACCCACATGGATTTGCAGCAGTCTCCCAAATACCGGGCCTGCGATACCTTCTATACAGGCGGTATCGCCGCTGCCTGCGGAGGGACGACGACGATTATCGACCATATGGCCTTTGGCCCTGTAGGATGTTCGCTTCATCATCAGTTCGACGTCTACCGGAAACTGGCGGCAGACTGCCCGGTAGATTACAGTTTCCATGGCGTATTCCAGCATGTCGATGCCGATATACTCAAGGAACTGGGAGATATCATCGATGAAGGCTTCCCCAGCTTCAAAGCCTATACGACATACGGATTTCCCATTACAGAACCCCAGCTCATGCCTATCCTGCGGGTCATGAAAGAGCACCACGGTCTGCTCACGGTTCATGCAGAAAATGACACCATTACCAATACGCTGCGCAAGGAACTAAAGCCTGATGAATTGCTGCCCATCGGGCAGGCCCTGACGCGTCCCAACATTGCCGAAGCGGAAAGTGTCAATATGCTCCTTTCCGTCGCCCGTGCCGACGGAGATGCACCGGTATACGTAGTCCATCTCTCGGCTCATGAAAGCCTGGATCAGGTACGGCTGGCCCGCAGGGAAGGGCAGAAGAATATTTATGTTGAAACGTGCCCCCAGTACCTGCTCCTGACAGAAGATAAATTCTGCGATGGCGGTCCCGAAGAAGCCATCAAATACATGATGGCGCCACCACTGCGCAAGAAAGAAGATAATGAAGCCATCTGGCAGGGACTGCGCGACGGATCGGTTCAGGTCATCGCTACCGACCACTGCCCCTTTACAGAAAAGGAAAAACTGGAAAATGTTGCTGATTTCCGGAATTGTCCCGGTGGCGTTTCCGGCGTGGAAGAACGGATGCCGCTCCTGTTCAGCGAAGGCGTCCTGAAAGGACGGATTTCACTGGAACGATTCGTACAGGCTACCAGCACTAATGCGGCAAAAATATTCGGACTCTACCCGAAGAAAGGGACTCTCATGCCGGGCAGTGATGCCGACGTCATCCTCATCAATCCGGCGAAAACACACACCTTTGGCAGGGATACGCTGCATACAACCTGCGGCTATTCTCCGTATGACGGCATGACCACCGATTGTGCCATCGATCTTGTCATGCTCCGCGGTCAGATCATAGCCAGGGACAATACGTTTACAGGCCAGAAAGGCTATGGAACCCTGCTGCACCGCAAACGCACCATTGCCTATGAAGACATTGTAAGGGTATGATATAAGAAAGATATGTAGCAGTTGTGACATGGTTGATGTTACACGAAAGAAATATAAAATATAAACTTCATATTCGTATGTTCCTGTCTGGTATTTTCCCCCGCCTGGAGCTTTCCCGCTTTTGGGCGAAATGGCAGCCATGACAGACATATCACTGAAAGTCTGAAGGGGCGGAAAGAGGACTGTTATGGATAGGACATGTAAATTGTGGATTAACAACAGAGAAATTGAGGTTGATCCGGAACGGAAGCTGATGGATATTCTGCGCAATGATTTGCGGCTGAAATCGGTAAAAGATGGCTGCAGTGAAGGTGCCTGCGGCACGTGTACCGTCGTCATCGACGGGAAAGCGACGAAAACCTGCGTACAGAAAGCAGGCCGGATGGCTGGCAAACGTATCCTGACGGTGGAAGGACTGTCACAGCGGGAAAAAGATGTATTCGTCTATGCCTTTGGAGAAGCTGGCGCCGTGCAGTGCGGCTTCTGTATCCCGGGCATGGTCATGTGCGGCAAAGCGCTCATCGATGCCAATCCCCGGCCGAACAGGGTAGAGATAGCCGCGGCTATCCGCAATAATATCTGCCGCTGCACGGGTTATAAAAAAATCATCGACGCCATCGCTCTGGCTGCGGATATGCTGGATAAGGGAACTCCCGTACCGGCAGAAGACGAATATCCCCAGGTCGGTTCAGCCTGCCACCGCATCGATGTCAAGGGAAAAGTACTGGGAACGGGACAGTATGCAGACGATATAGACGAAGTCGATCTGCCGGGCATGTGTTATGGCAGTGCCGTACGCAGCCAGTATCCCCGGGCCGTCGTCAAAGCCATCCATACGGAAAAGGCAAAGGCCCTGCCCGGTGTCATCTGTGTCCTGACGGCCGATGATATTCCCGGTTCTGTCAAAGTCGGACACCTGAAGACCGACTGGGATACTCTTATCGGCGTCGGAAAGACGACCCATTTCCTCGGTGATGCCATTGCTCTGGTGGCGGCGGAAACACCGGATATCCTGGCTGAAGCCAAAAAGCTCGTAGAGGTAGAATATGAAGAGTTACAGCCCGTTACATCGGCAGTTGAAGCACTGGCAGAGGGAGCTCCGCTGGTCCATCCGTCCCACGGGTCCAATATCCTCGTCCACGAACATCTGGTGCGCGGCGATGCCGACGCGGTCATTGCGGCCTCTAAATATAAAGTGACCCGCCATTATGAAACGCCCTGGACGGAACATGCTTTCCTGGAACCGGAATGTGCCGTAGCCATGCCCTTTGACGATGGCGTCTATATCTATTCGACCGATCAGAGCCCCTATGACACGCGGCGGGAAACGGCGCTCCTCCTGGGACTTCCCCAGGAAAAAGTCATCGTTGAGAACAAGCTCGTCGGCGGTGGCTTCGGCGGGAAGGAAGATGTGACGGTCCAGCATCTGGCAGCGCTCATTGCCTACAAGACGAAGCGGATTGTCAAATGCAAACTGACCCGGCAGGAAAGCATCCTCATCCATCCCAAACGCCATCAATTCAGCATGGACCTGACAACAGCCTGTGATGAACAGGGCAGACTGACGGCCATGAAACTGGTAGCCGTGACCGACAATGGGGCCTATGCTTCTCTGGGTGGTCCGGTATTGCAGCGGGCCTGCACCCATGCGGCCGGCCCGTATAACTACCAGATTATCGATATCGACGGGACCGCCGTATATACCAATAACCCGCCGGCAGGAGCGTTCCGCGGTTTTGGTGTGACTCAGACGATTTTTGCAACGGAACGGAATCTCGACCTTTTGGCGGAAATGGTAGGAATTGATCCCTGGGAAATCCGCTACCGCAATGCCATCCGTCCCGGCCAGGTGCTGCCGAACGGGCAGATTGCCGATCCGGCGACGGGACTGGCAGAGACACTGGAAGCCGTAAAGGACACGTATTATCACAGCGGTCCCTATGTGGGCATAGCCTGTGCCCTCAAAAACGCCGGCGTCGGCGTAGGATTGCCCGATTATGGCCGCTGCCGTCTCGTCGTGGAAGGCGGTACGATCCATATCCATGCCGGTGCTTCCTGTATCGGCCAGGGTGTCGGTACGGTCCTGACACAGATCGTGTCCCAGGCGGCCGGCGCTCCGGTCAGCCACATCTGCTGGCATAATCCCAGCACGGCAACGGCACCTGATGCGGGAACGACTTCCGGATCGCGGCAGACGACTCTCACGGGAGAAGCGGGCCGCCGGGCTGCCAAGGCCTTGCGCCGGGCTTTGTTTGCCCGAAAAGGGCTGACCTATGCAGCAAGCCGTACGCCCAGTGCCTATCTGGAAGATGTCATGGTCGAAGAAGAATCGCCGGAAACAGCAGCTGTACGCTTTACGGCAGAAGACCTGGCATTATTGGACGGGACGGAATACTATGGCGAATACTATGGTAAAACCGACGCCATGGGGACGTCCGGCAAGGAACATCCCGTATCCCACGTCGCCTACGGTTATGCGACTCACGTATGTATCCTCAATGAAGATGGCACGATTAAAAAGATGGTAGCCTGTCATGACGTAGGAAAAGTAGTCAATCCCCGGAGTCTGGAAGGGCAGATTGAAGGCGGTACCGTCATGGGCTGTGGCTATGCCCTGACGGAGCAGTATCCTCTTGATCACGGCAGGCCGACGGCTAAGTACGGGACACTGGGATTATTCCGTGCCGACAAGGCACCTGTCGTAGAAGCGATTCCCCTGGAAAAGAAAGGGGTAGACGTATCGTACGGTGCTATCGGCGTCGGTGAAATCACATCTATCCCGACGGCACCAGCTGTAGCAGGGGCGTACTACCGCTGGAATGGTGAGTTTCAGACGGAACTTCCCCTGAAAGGCACGCCCTATGCCAGAAAACAGGCAAAAAAATAAACCGGCCGTACTTTTCAGATGGGATGCTATCGCTTATAATAAAAAATAAAAAGAAACCGGCAGTTCCAGCAAGCCGGTTTTCTTTCTCCCTGCGTTATTCGCACATAAACATATCGCCTGAAAGGAGCAGACCGTCATGAACAGAGATCAGGATAAGAGACTGCGGTGCAAGGTCACGGTCCGCATGATGACCGATGAAAAAGCCTTTGGTCCCGGTGTAGCCGAATTGCTTTCCGGTGTGCGGCGCACCGGGTCGCTGCAAGGGGCTGCCCAGGCCATGCACATGTCTTACAGCAAAGCCTGGACGGTCGTGCGGGCGGCCGAAGAAATCTGGGGATTTCCCCTGACAGAACGACAGGCCGGCGGCAGCCATGGAGGGCACAGCCGGCTGACGAAGGCTGCAGAAATTCTTCTCCAGCGGTATGAAAAATTGGAAGAGAAAGTAAATGAAACGGCGAGACAGGAGTTTGAGCGTTCATTCAATCCCGGTGAAATTGCCCGGTTAAAGGAGTTAGGTCATGAAACAACATAATTGTATTATCGTCCGTGGGGGAGGGGATCTGGCCACTGGTGTCATACAAGCGTTATGGCGGGCCGGTTTCCCCGTAGTATCCCTGGAAGTGGCCGCGCCGTCAGCCATCCGTCGTCAGGTAGCCTTGTCAGAGGCCGTGTATGATGGCCGCTGTACGGTAGAAGATATGATGGCTGTCCGCTGCCATACCTATGAAGACGTGCAGCAGACCTGGGAAAAAAATCAGATTCCCCTTATGATTGATCCGGAAGGAAAGGCAATTGCCGATCTTAAGCCGGCTGTCGTCGTCGATGCAATCCTCGCTAAAAAGAACCTGGGCACGACGCGGGACATGGCGCCCTGTGTCATCGGACTCGGTCCGGGATTTACGGCTGGGTGCGATGTGGACTACGTCATTGAAACGAAGCGGGGTCATAATCTGGGCCGGATCATCACCGATGGAACGGCTGCTGCCAATACGGGAATTCCCGGCATCATTGCCGGATATGGGAAAGAACGGGTAATGCACAGCCCGGCCGCAGGATATGTGTATGGACTGGTGCGGATTGGCGATATGGTGGAACAGGGCGATCCCGTAGCCATCATCACCGGGACCCCACAGGATACCGTTTCTATCCGTACGGAAGGGTCGCTCATCCGGGCCAGCCTGACCGGTCTGGTACGGGGGCTGATCCGGGACGGGTATCCCGTTACGCCAGGGTTTAAGACTGCAGATATCGATCCCCGGAAGGAAGAACTGAAAAACTGCTTCACCATTTCAGATAAAGCCCGGTGCCTGGGCGGTGCCGTACTGACGGCTGTCCTGATGGATCAGAAGAAAAAAGGAGTGCAGAAACGATGAAAAAAATGCGTACCGTCGATGCCGTCGGACAGGTGCTCTGTCATGATATTACACAGATCATCCGTGGCGTGAGCAAGGGTCCCGTCTTCCGCAAGGGGCATATTATCCAGCCGGAAGACATTCCCGTTCTGCTGTCGGTGGGAAAAGAACAGATTTATATCTGGGAAAATAATGAACATATGCTTCATGAAAATGATGCGGCGATCATCCTGCGGGATATCTGTCAGGGCAGTCATATTGCGGCTGGAGAACCTAAGGAAGGCAAAATAGAACTGACGGCGGACTGTGACGGTCTGTTTCTCGTCGATACGCAGGGCCTGTACCGGGTTAATGCCCTGGGTCAGATGATGATTGCCACCCGGCATGGCGGATTTGCCGTCAGAAAAGGAGACCGTCTGGCCGGGACGCGGATCATTCCGCTGGTCATTGAAAAGGAAAAAATGGAGGCGGCAAAACAGGCAGCCGGCTCCCAACCGCTGATGCAGGTCGTTCCCTTCCAGAACATCCGCTATGGCGTCGTGACGACGGGCAGTGAAGTGTTCCACGGCCGTATCAAAGATACGTTTACCGATGTCATCGTTTCCAAAATGGCGGAATTCGGGGCGGTAATGGAAGCCCACGACATTCTCGATGACGATCCGGCGGCCATTACCCGGACTATCAACGGCATGCTGGAACAGCACCTGGACATGGTTCTCTGCACGGGTGGGATGAGTGTCGATCCTGACGATCAGACGCCGCTGGCCATCAAAAACACGGGAGCCCGCATCGTCTCTTACGGGGCACCGGTCCTGCCAGGAGCGATGTTCCTCCTGTCCTATATGACCGACGGCCGGCCTGTCGTGGGATTGCCGGGATGTGTCATGTACGCCCGGCGGACTATTTTCGACCTCGTCCTGCCATCCCTTATTGCCGGCGTTCCTGTTACGGCAGGTCAGCTGGCATCTTTGGGAGAAGGCGGATACTGCCTGAACTGCCCGGTCTGTACCTTCCCGAACTGCGGATTTGGCAAATAGGAGGAAAGAATGGAACATTTTTCTCATATCGATGAAGCAGGTAACGCCCGCATGATAGACGTGGGTCAGAAGGAAATAACGGCACGGGAAGCCGTGGCCGTTGGGCGGATTTATATGAGCGATACCTGCTTTTCCATGGTACAGGCCGGTACTATGAAAAAAGGCGATGTACTTACGGTGGCCCAGATTGCCGGCATCATGGGTGCAAAAAGAACGAGTGATCTCATTCCCCTGTGCCATATCCTGGCACTGACCAAGTGTGCCGTAACCTTTTCTCCCGTACCGGAAGACCGTGCCATCGAGGCCCGCTGTCTGGTACGCTGCCAGGGCCGGACAGGTGTCGAAATGGAAGCGCTTACAGGTGTTTCTATAGCCCTGCTTACCGTGTATGACATGTGCAAAGCCGTCGATAAAAATATGCACATCGAACAGGTTCATCTGGTAGAGAAGAAAGGTGGCAAAAGCGGCCATTTTATCTATGGGAAAGGAGACGACCCACATGCGTGATACTTGGGGCCGTACTATCGATTATCTGCGTATTTCCCTGACGGACCGCTGCAATCTGCGCTGCCGCTATTGCATGCCCTCTGACGTGCCGTCTGTTGGGCACGATGAAATCCTGCGTTATGAAGAAATATTGGAAATTTGTAACGCTGCTGTTTCACTGGGCATCAATCGTTTTAAAGTGACCGGCGGCGAACCGCTCGTGCGAAAGGGAGCCCTTTCCTTTATATCAAAACTCACGGCGCTGCCGGGCGTCTGTGATGTGACACTGACCACCAATGGTCAGCTCCTGAATAAGGCCCTTCCTGTTCTCTGTCAGGTCGGAGTGAGCAGTATCAATATCAGTCTGGATACGCTTTCGGCCGGTCAGTATGCAAACCTGACCGGCGGCGGGAAGCTCGATGTGGTTCTATCCGCTCTCCGGCAGGCACTGACACGGCCAGTCAGAATTAAGGTGAATGCGGTGTTATTGGAGGAAACGGTGTCCCAGATCCTGCCTCTGGCGGAACTGGCCCGTGACTGGCCGCTGGACGTACGGTTCATTGAGCTCATGCCAATCGGCTGTGGCCGGCAGATGAAGGGTGTCCCTGTTGGCGAAGCTTTTTCCCGGCTGAAACAGGTCTGGCCCGACCTGTCCCTCTGCCGCCACCATGGCAACGGGCCGGCCGTCTATTATGGCAGTACTTCTCTTACGGGACATATCGGCTTTATCGGAGCCAATACGCACCAGTTCTGTCATAGTTGCAACAGGCTGCGTCTGACCAGTACGGGCGTATTGAAACCTTGTCTGTGCTATGAACAGGGCATATCTGTCAAAGACATTATCCGGAGCGGACTTCCCGACCGGCAGGAGCGGCTGCGGCAGGCCGTGACCAGAGCCATAATGGCAAAACCGGAACAGCACCAGTTTTCCGATGCCAGCCGGATTACAGAACATAAAACGATGAATCAGATTGGAGGATAAGATGGGACGCATAGAAGCCATATGTATCAGTACAGTACGGGGCACGCAGAAACAGCCCGTAGAGTCGGCAGAATTGGTCGCTGACTGGGGAATCCGGGGAGATGCCCATGCCGGCCACTGGCACCGTCAGGTCAGCCTGCTTTCGGCAGACCGGATCGACGCATTCCGTGCCCGTGGGGCCGATGTGCAGAGCGGGGCCTTCGGGGAAAATCTCGTCGTCCGCGGCTTTGACTTTTCCGCTCTTCCCGTAGGGACGCTGTTTACAAGCGGCGATGTCCTGCTTGAGCTGACACAGGTGGGCAAGGAATGCCATCAGCACTGTGCGATTTATCAGGCCGTAGGTGACTGTATCATGCCCCGGGAGGGCGTGTTTGCCCGGGTCGTCCGTGGAGGCATCCTGCGGGCCGGTGACGAGCTGGTCATAGCAGAGCGCCGGGAGCGGCGTCCCTATCAGGCGGCGGTCATTACCCTGTCCGATAAAGGATGTCGGGGAAAACGCCAGGATACGAGCGGGCCGGCCATTGTGGCCAGACTGAAGGAATCAGGATATGATGTCGTGGAAACGCTGCTTCTTCCCGATGAAGCAGCACCCCTCAGGCAGCAGCTTTGCCGGCTGGCAGACCAGCGCCAGGTAGATCTTATTCTGACGACAGGCGGTACGGGATTTTCTCTCCGCGATGTCACGCCGGAAGCGACGGCAGCCGTTGCCGACCGCATGGTGCCAGGGATTGCCGAAGCCATGCGGGCGGCCTCACTGAAGATTACGCCGCGGGCTATGCTGTCCCGGGCGGTCAGCGTTATCCGAAAACGGACGTTGATCATCAACCTGCCGGGCAGTGAAAAAGCCTGTCAGGAATGTATGGATGTCTTTCTGGATACGATTCCCCACGGTCTCGACCTGTTGCGCGGCGAAGGCGGGGATTGTGCCCGGACATGACCCTGTGATTACCGATGAAAAAGGAGATAAGACACCGTATGTGGAAAAAAATAATGGCAGCGATTATGGCGGGAACGTTGGTGTTTGCCTTGGCCGGATGCGGAACCGGACAGAAAGAAACGGCGTCGGGAGGAAAAGATAAGGTTCATCTTACGGTGTTTGCTGCAGCGAGCATGACAGAAACGATGAACCAGATTGCCCAAGAGTACGAACAGGAACATCCCAACGTAGAAATTTCTTTTAATTTCGATTCGTCCGGTACACTGAAAACGCAAATCCAGAACGGAGCAGACTGCGATTTGTTCATCTCGGCTGCCCAGAAGCAGATGAATCAGCTCGATGGTTCCCGGGATAAAAAAGCTAATCCCGACGGCCTCGATTTCGTCAAGAGCGACAGCCGGGTCAATCTTCTGGAAAACAAAGTCGTTCTGGTTACGCCCGAAGGGAACCCTGGTGGCATTCAGAACTTCCATGACATGGCGGCTAAATTGAAAGAAGGCTCTATCCGTCTGGTCATGGGCAACAGTGATGTGCCCGTCGGCCAGTATACGCAAAAGATCCTGACATTCTATGGCCTCGATGAAACGGCTATTGCCCGTGCCGGCCGCATCACGTATGGTTCCAATGTCAAGGAAGTGACGACCCAGGTCAGGGAAGGCAGTGCCGACTGTGGCGTCATTTATGCGACCGATGCTTTTAGTGCCCGCCTGAAACCGGTCGATGAAGCGACGAAAGACATGTGCGGACAGGTCATTTATCCGGCAGCAGTTATGAAACACAGCCAGCATCAACAGGAAGCCCGGGCCTTCCTGGACTATCTGAAAGGGGATGGGGCCATGCGGATTTTTAAGAGCGTCGGCTTTAGTCCCGTCTCGTAAGGAAGCGGTATGATGGACTGGTATCCTCTGTGGAACAGCCTGCGCATTGCCGGCATTTCTTGCATCCTCGTCTTTTTCAGCGGCATCTGCCTGGCCTATTACGTTGCCCGCCTGCCCCGCATATTAAAAGGAATCCTCGATGTCATCCTCACGCTGCCACTGGTCCTGCCGCCGACGGTCTGCGGCTGGCTGCTCCTCCTCGTCTTCGGCCTGAAGCATCCTGTCGGCATGTTTCTCAACGATGTGGGTATCCGCTTTGTCATGACCTGGTACGGCGGTGTCCTCGCTTCGTCAGTAGTGGCCTTTCCCCTCATGTACCGCACGGCCCGCGGGGCCTTTGAAAGTTTTGATGAGACACTGGCCTGGAGCGGCCGGACACTGGGCCTGTCTGATACGTATATTTTCTGGCACATCCGTATGCCCTGCTGCCGTCAGGGTATCATCGCCGGGACGGTGCTGGCCTTTGCCAGGGCACTGGGAGAATATGGGGCGACGACCATGCTCATCGGATACATCCCTCACAATACGGCGACGATTTCTACGACGGTCTATCAGCTCTGGCGTACCAATGATGAATACCACGCATTTATCTGGGTCCTCATCAATATCGCTATCAGTGCGGTCGTGCTGCTCACCATCAACGTATATGAAAAAAGAGGCCGTGAAAGGAGACGCCTTCTATGAGCCTGTCTGTCCATATAGAAAAGAAGCTGGGCGCCTTTACCCTGTCTGTCCATTTTGAAACAAGGGGCGGTGTCCTCGGCATCCTCGGCGCTTCCGGAAGCGGCAAGAGCAAGACCCTGCAGTGCATTGCCGGTATCGAAAGACCCGATGCCGGGCGGATCGTGCTCAACGGCCGCGTCCTGTTCGATTCCCGTTCCCGCACGGATATGCGCGTTCAGGACCGTCATGTAGGCTATCTGTTCCAGAATTACGCCCTGTTTCCCCATATGACGGTAGAGGAAAATATCTATAGTGGTATCCGCTATCTCAAGGATAAACGGGAGCGACAGCGGCGGGTCGATGATATGATCGGACGGATGCACCTGACCGGCCTTTCGGACCGTAAGCCGGGACAGCTTTCGGGAGGGCAGCAGCAGCGGACGGCCCTGGCGCGCTGCCTCATCAATGAACCGGATATCCTCCTTCTCGATGAACCGTTCAGCGCCCTCGATACATGGCTCAGGGAGCAGCTGCTGGCCGAATTGAAGCAGCTGCTGACGTACTATGACAAAGATGTCCTGATCGTCACCCATAACCGGGACGAAGCCTATCAGTTATGCCGGCATATAATCGTTCTGGAAGATGGCCGCGTCGATTCGTCCGGGAAGGTACAGGACATCTTTTCCGCGCCGCCTACCAGGGCGGCGGCTATCCTGACGGGGTGCCGGAATATTGCGCCGGCCCGCCTTCTGGAAAATGAAGTAGTCGTGCCGGACTGGAATCTCCGTTTTCACCCGGAACGCCCTGTCCCGCCGGGCCTGTGTGCCGTAGCCATAGGAGAACGGTCGTTTGTGCCGGGCCGGGAAGAAAACGGTCAGGCTGTTACGGTAGAGACGATTCTGGAACGGCCCTTTTCCTGGCTGGTACAATTCCGCTACCAGAATCAGAAAGAGGACACGCCGTCTCTCTGGTGGCAGGTAGATAAAACGAGTCATGAACCGCCACGGGTATTGTCTCTGGGCGTATCTTCCCGTGATATACTGCTTCTGCATACATAAAGAAAGGAACCCTGTATACGATGAAATCTCTTTTTTCCAAACTATTCGAAGAACTTTCTTCCGGGCGCAGTGCCGTGTTACTGACGATTATTGATACGGTTGGTTCGACTCCCCGCGGCACCGGCAGCCACCAGCTGATTCTGGAAGACGGCTCGGCGCTGGGAACGGTCGGCGGAGGCTATCAGGAACACCTGGCCTGTGAAGCGGGCAGGAAGGCTCTGAAAGAAAAAACGTCATTTATACTGCCACTGGTCCTGCACAAGGATCCTGTAGCAGATATCGGGGCCGTATGCGGTGGTGAACTGCGCGTATTCTGTCAGTATTTTGATCCGGCTGTCCCGTCCCTGATGCCCCTGCTGGCCCGGGCGGTGCAGTGCCTGTCGGGGCAGCATGCCTGCCGGCTCTTCTTGGATCTGACTGATCCGGCGCATTGGGGCATGGCCCTTTTTACAGATGATGGACCGATATATTGTGGACATGACCGCTATTTGCAGCAATTTCATGAAGAACCGGGTCAGAAAAGCTCCATACCGGCCATAGTATCCCTTCCAGGACATCTCTTATATAAAGAAATACTGGCCTATCCCCGGCGGGTCATCGTTTTCGGGGGCGGTCATGTGGCGAAAGCACTGGTTCCACTCTTGACAGGGCTGGGATTTTCCTGTACTGTTGTCGAAGACCGGGGCGAATTTGTATCTGCCAGCCGTTTTCCTGATGCGGCCGCGCGGATTACAGCTGATTTCCATCACCTGGCAGACTATGTCCCGGTATCAGGCGACGATTATGTCTGCATTATGACCCGTGGCCATCTGGGGGACTATGACGCACAAAAATATGCCCTTTCCTGCCATCCCTGTTACATCGGGGTCATCGGCAGCCGGGCAAAATTAGCTTTCGTCCGTTCCAAACTATTAGCTGACGGATTTCCTGCAGATACCATCGACGCCTGCCACGCGCCTATAGGCCTGCCCATTTCGGCGGCGACACCGGAAGAAATCGCCGTCAGTATCGCTGCCGAACTCATTGCTGTCCGGGCCCGCCGTGAAGGCCGTGAAAAAGAGGATGCCAAAGTCTGGAGAGCGTATAGGAATGAACATTGTCGTATATAAAAAAGATTCGGATGAACATGTATCCACCCTGTGGGAGGGCATAGGCCGTATCCTGCCGGAACTGGCACGGACTGATGTCCCGGTCGTACTGGCCGTTACCGGTGCCGGCGGCAAAACGACCTGTATTGCCGCTCTGGCACGAGAATTGATGGACAGAGGCAAACGCGTCCTCGTCGTGACGACGACCCATATGTATCAGCCCGAACGGTATGGCGTGCTGACCGATGATGCCGCCGTAATCGTCCGGCAGATGCGGGAAACGGGTATTGCCGTGGCGGGGCTTCCCTGTGATGGCGGCAAGATTTCGTATATCGGTGATGCGGCCTATCATACAGCGGTGCGCCATGCCGATGTCGTCCTCGTCGAAGCCGATGGATCGCGGCGCCTTCCTTTTAAAGTGCCGGGGGCGAACGAGCCGGTCCTTCCCGCCCGGTGTGACGCCGTACTGTCCATTGCCGGCCTGTCGGCACTGGGACGGTCCTTGCAGGCTGTCTGCTTCCGCTGGGATGAGGCGGCTGATGCGGCACGGCGGTTTGGACGGACCTTTCCGCAGGAAGCGGCTGACGGGACCGTACCGCTGTCTATCAGCTTGTTTGCCCGGCTCTGGCAGAACTGCTGCCTTTCCGGCATGGCATGGGATATCCCGGTCCTTCCCGTACTGAATCAGGCCGACACGCCACAGCATCGCATCGCTGCCAGCCTGATTTTCCAGGAAATGGATCTTCCTGCAGGGCTCATCACGTCCTTTGCCGGAAAGGAAGGGATTCCGTGCATATAAGCCTGGTATATATGGCTTCCGGGCAGGGGCGCCGGTTTGGAAGAAATAAACTGCTTACTCCTTTTGCCGGAAGACCTCTGTATCAGCATGGGTTTCTCCAGCTCCGGGAGGGGATAGGAGCTGTGCGGCAGGAGAACATAGGGTGTGATATCGTTGTCGTTTCACCCTATGAAGAATTGCGCCACTGGTGTCGGGAACGGGGAGCACAGGTGTATCCCAACGATGCCAGTCAAGAGGGCATAGCCGCCTCAATCCGCATTGGTACCGCCACTCGTGACAGTGATGCCTATGGTTTTTTTGTGGCTGACCGGCCTCTGCTGCAGGCACAGACCATAGCCAGTTTTTTGACGGGATATGTCCGTTCAGGACAGCCGGTTGGCGCCATGCGGGCCTCGGGTATTGTAGGAAATCCGGCCGTTTTCAGAAGTACGTTCCGGCAGGAACTTATGTCCCTCCGCGGTGACTGCGGCGCCGGCGTTCTATTGAAAAAATACGGGAAGCAATGCTGGGTATATGATGCATCAGAAACGGAGCTCTCCGATATCGATACAGTGGCAGATGCCCGGGTTTTGTTGCCACTCATGAATAAAAAATAAAATATCTATTATATATGTGCAGAGTATGTTGTTGGAAACAGCATACTCTATATTTTTTTATTTCCGTAAAAATGGGACTTTTTATGTGAAAAAAAGAATATAGTTGTATGCAGGATACACGGAAGATGTTGCATTTTTAGCCTTGACATTCAGAGAATTTCATGTAGAATAAATGCATGGTTCGTAATAACGACCAAGTTAGTATATACGAAAAAAGACTACTGTGCAGAAGGGATTGGGATATACATGAAAAAAGCAGAATATTTAACGCCTGTCGTCACTATTTTTGACCGCGTGGGCAACATAGACCAGAAAGGCAATGAAATGGTCTATGATTTCCTCATCAAAGGCGGTGTAGACGGCATCGTCGTTATGGGCAGCACGGGTGAATTTTTTGCCATGTCTATGGAACAGAAGAAACGCCTTATCGACATTGCCGTGCCCTATATCAAAGGGAAAGTAAAATGCATGATCGGTACGGGCTGCATGAGCGTCCGCGATACGGTAGAACTTTCCAACTATGCCTGCGATGCCGGCGCTGACGCCGTCATGATTGTCTGCCCCTATTATTTCCCGCTCAGCGCAGAAGATATTGAAGCCTATTATGATACAGTTCTTCCCCAGGTCCGGGGCAAGGTCTTCATTTACAACTATCCCGGCGCAACGGGCGATGACGTGACACCGGAAATTACTCTCAATCTGCTCCGCAAACATAAAAACCTCGTCGGCTATAAAGATACGATTGAACTCTTTTCCCATACGCGTAAACTGATTGAAGTCACGAAAGATGAATTCCCTGACTTCATCGTTTACTCCGGCTATGATGAAAACCTCGTCCACATCATGCTCAGCGGCGGCAACGGCTGTATCGGCGGCCTGTCCAACTTTGCTCCGAAACTCTGCTCCGAATGGTGCCGGGCCATTAATGAAAAGAACTGGGAATACATGTTTGACTGTCAGGAAAAAGTCAATGGACTGATGTACATCTATTCGTCCAAGACGCCGTTCCCGCAGGTTGCCAAGAAAGCTCTCAACCTCCAGGGGGTTCCCGTCAGCGAATACTGCATGCATTTCTCCAAGAGACCGCCGACGGTGAAAAAACTCCAGGCCTTCATCGATGGCATTGATCTGGAAAACCTCATGAAACGCAACAACAAACAGGCTGTCAAGAAAGAAACAAAATAATATAAGGTACGCTCCTGCCGTCTGATTCATAGCAGCAATGAATCAGACGGCTTTTTTATGCAAAATATGCATAATTAAAGCGGAATACACCTATAATTGCAAGCTCTGATTCATTGACAGAGGCGGATTTTTACGTTACTATGAACGTACATTCACCAGGTTTTAGTTTGGCTTTTGTCAATCCAAACTGGTATACTACAGTTCCAGGTTGATTTTCATATTTAAAGAATTATCTAGTGGATGTTTTGTAAGAAAAGGAGAGATTAGAATGTCAGTAAAAGAATTATATGCTAACGATGCATCAGACTTAATTCTCCGTTCGCGCACACATGCAGATGGACCAGATGGCGTATTGCCTTTGACTCCGGAAACACTGCGTAATTCCCCGAGCGGCAATATTTTTGGCATGACCATTGATGCCGGCATGGGCTGGGACCCCAAGACACTGGCCAATGGCGATGTTATGATGATCAGCACCTATGGCGGTCTCAAAAAAGACGATGGCACGACCGTTGCCGTCGGTCTCCATCCCGGTCACTTCGAACTGGACGGCCTCTTAAAAGAAGCGGCTGATACATTAAAAGATATGGGCTATGTACCGACGGCTGCCTTTGTCACCGACCCCTGCGATGGCCGTACACAGGGCACGACGGGCATGTTCGATTCCCTGCCGTACCGTAATGACGCTTCTATGGTCATGCGCCGCCTCATCCGGTCCCTCCCGACCCGCAAAGCCGTCATCGGTGTCGCTTCCTGCGATAAAGGCCTGCCGGCCATGATGATGGCCCTGGCCAACATGCATGACCTGCCGACGATCCTGATCCCCGGCGGCGCTACCCTTATGCCAAATGACGGGGAAGACCTCGGCACCGTACAGACTATCAGCGTACGCTATGCCAATAAAGAACTGTCCTTCGACCGTGCCTGCCGTCTGGGCTGCATCGCCTGTGCCAGTGGTGGCGGCGGCTGTCAGTTCCTCGGTACAGCCGGCACGAGCCAGGTCGTAGCCGAAGGCCTTGGTTTCTGCCTGCCTCACGCTGCCCTGTCCCCGTCGGGTGAACCCATCTGGTACGACATGGCGAAAAAATCGGCCGTTGCCGCTATGGATCTTTATAAAGCCGGCATTACGACGAAAGATATCATTACCGATAAAGCCATCGAAAACGCCATGGTCATCCATGCTGCTTTCGGCGGTTCGACCAACCTCCTGCTCCATCTCCCGGCTATCGCCTTCATGGCTGGCTGCCACGTACCGACCGTTCATGACTGGGCACGGATCAACAAAGAAGTTCCCCGTCTGGTCAGCGTTCTGCCTATGGGTCCGATCAACTATCCGACCGTTGACGTATTCATGGCCGGCGGCGTTCCGGAAGTCATGCTCCACCTGCGCAAGATGGGCCTGCTCCACGAAGATGTCATGACCGTTACGGGCAGCACCCTCGGTGAAAACCTCGACTGGTGGGAACAGTCCCAGCGCCGTGTATCCTGCCAGAAGCGCCTGAAAGAACTGGATAACCTCAACGTTGACGACGTTATCTTCAGCCCGGAACAGGCAAAAGCCAAAGGTATCGGTTCGACCATTACCTTCCCGACCGGCAATATCGCTCCCGAAGGCTCGGTCGTCAAATCGACAGCTATCGATCCGTCCGTCATCGACGACGATCACGTATACCGTCATACCGCTCCGGTCAAATGCTATCCGTCTGAAAAAGCTGCCATTACAGCTCTTAAGAACGGCGGCGTAGAAGCTGGCGACATCATGGTAGTCATGGCTGGCGGCCCGATGGGTACCGGCATGGAAGAAACATATCAGCTGACTTCCGCACTGAAACACCTGTCCTTCGGCAAACACGTAGCCCTCATCACCGATGCTCGTTTCTCCGGCGTATCGACAGGTGCATGCTTCGGCCACGTAGGTCCGGAAGCACTGGCTGGTGGTCCTATCGGCAAACTCCGTGACGGTGATGTCGTAGAAATCATCGTCGATACGGTAAACCTCAAAGGCAGCCTGAACTTCATCGGCACGAAAGACCACAAGCTGACCTATGAAGAAGGCGCCAAAGTACTGGCTGAACGGGAAACGAACCCGGCCATCCACGAAGACGACGATCTGCCTGATGATACCCGTCTCTGGGCAGCCCTGCAGGATGTCAGCGGCGGCACATGGAAAGGTACTGTCTACGATGTCGATAAGATCATTGAAACACTGAAAGCCGGTAAAGAAGCACTGGCCAAGAAAAATAAATAAGCCACAGGCACAGCCTGACGTATAAAGAAAAGGCGCTGCATGAAGCATTTCCGCTAGCATGCAGCGCCTTTTTCGTACCGTGGATGCCGGCTGACTGCCGCTTTTACGACACCGGCTTATGACAACAGGCCCTATCGGTGCAGGATGTGGCTGCTGTGCTTCCTGACGATGATGACGACGCCGGCGAGGATGAGAATCATGCCCAGGGCGATGTTCCAGGTGAGCATTTCTCCCAGGAAGAGGATGCCGCTCAGTACACCGATAGCCGGGACGACGAGGATGGCCGTGCCGGCTTTGGACGCTTCCATATGCTGCAGGATGTAGTTCCAGAGGAAGAATCCGGCGGCACCGGCCAGAAGTACGTTATATAAGAGTGCCGATACACTGGTCAGGTTCCAGATGACGGTGGTCTGACCGCTCCCGGTTGCCCAGAAGGCGAGTACTATGCCGCCCAGGGCCATCTGCCAGGCCGTGCAGGTTATCATATCGCAGCCGCCGAGTTTCAGCTTGAGGATAACGCCCGATACAGCCCATCCCAGAGCACCGCCGAGGACGATGAGCATGGCGCCGATGTGATTGTCGAAATGGATATTCATGAGCAGGCAGAGCCCGGCTATGGAGAGGAAAATGCCAAAGCATTTGCGCTTCGTCAGGCGTTCATTCAGAAAGAAATGGGCCAGGATGGCCATGAATACGGGCATGGTGTAATTGAGTACGGCTACGAGCCCCGCCGAAAGAGTGACGATGCCAATCTGCATAGCCGCATTATTCAGGACAATCTGGGAAACTCCCGTGAGAAATATCCAGGGCCAGTATTTTCGCTCCGGCCAGAACGTGTGGCGGAACGCGCAGACCAGAAGCAGCACGGCGGCTGCCATCAGGGCCCGGCAGGCAACGAACAGGACGGGCGGGAAATAGGCCGTCGATACTTTCATGACGACCCAGTTGTAGCCCCAGATCATATATAGGAGAATCAATGCTTTAATCATACGTACCGGCTCCTTTGTTAGGATGCATTCATTATAACACGAACGGGACAGGGGCTGTAAGAAAATCCTTTCATACCGTTTTAGCGGCGTACCATAATGTAGTATAATATATATGTTAGTCCGAAGAGGAGGATGATATAAATGAAATGTGTCGTATTACTCAGTGGCGGCGTAGACTCGACGACGTGTCTGGCTATGGCCGTAGAAAAATATAAAAAAGAAAATGTACTGGCCCTGACGGCGTATTATGGACAGCGCCATGAAAAGGAACTACAGGCGGCCCGCAAAGTGGCAGCCTATTATGGCGTACAGCAGGAAGAAATCAATCTGGCCCAGGCTTTCGTGCACAGTGACTGCCCGCTCCTGGAACGCAATAACGATAAGGAGATTGCCCATATGTCCTATGCCGAACAGCTGGCCCAGGCTGGCGGGGAAGGTACGGTAGAAACATACGTCCCCTTCCGCAACGGCCTGTTCCTTTCCTTTGCCGCCGCCGTTGCGGTCAGTGTTCATGCCGAAGTCATCTACTACGGCGCCCATGCCGACGATGCTGCCGGCCGGGCCTATCCGGACTGCACGCCGGAATTTGAACAGGCCATGAATACGGCAATTTATGAAGGGTCCGGCCACACCTGCCATCTGGAAGCGCCGCTCCTTGCGTGGAATAAGGCCGGCGTCGTCAAAGAAGGACTGCGCCTCGGAGCTCCCTACGAACTGACCTGGAGCTGCTATGAAGGGGGAGATACGCCCTGCGGCGTCTGCGGGACCTGCCGTGACCGGGCGGCTGCCTTTGCGGCCAATGGTGTACCCGACCCGGCACTGAAGAAATAATCCGGCATACGACGAAAGGAGACGTGCGACGTGATAGCAAAGAAAACAGCCGCCTTATGCGCCGCTCTGGCCCTGACGGCCGTACTGGGAATCTTTTCTTCCCCGGCGGTTGTCCTGGCAGCCAGTGAAAAAGACGATTTTTATCAGGCGGTCAATGAAAAGACGCTGAGAGAAAAACAGATCAAGCCGACGGAAGCCTCGTGGTCCTGGTTCCACGAACGGAATCTGGAAAATAAGGAATTCCTGACTAAGGAAATAGAAGACATTGCCAGCCATCAGGGAACCTATGCCAAGGGTACGCCGGAACAGAAAATCGCCGACCTGTACCAGTGCATTACCGACCAGGAAACGCGCAATGCCACTGCCCGGAAGCATATTCAGGACGTACTGGCGCCCATCAAGGCGGCTAAGACACCACAGGAACTGACGGAGGCAGTAGGAGAACTCCATCAGAAATATGGCATCAATGTGCTCATGAGCATGGACGAACAACGCCTGCCCGACAGCCGGCGCTATGTGGCCCGCTTTGAACCCCATAATCCTTTCCTGTCGCGCTACGACCTGGAAAAGGAGCCCCAGCCGGGTGCATGGAAACGTCATACGGAATATATATCCCGGTTGCTCCAGGAAGATGGGACGGCCAAAGACAAAGCCGATACGATGGCAGAAGCTATCCTGGCCTATGAAAAGTCCCTGGCACCGCATATGCTGACCAGCGAGGAAAAAAATGATATTATGGTGATGAACCAGATGGTAACGCGCAAGGAATTCCTGGAAATGACGCCTCACCTGGATGGGAAACGCCTGCTGAAAGACTGGGGCCTTTCCCGGGAAAAAGTCTTTTTCCTCTCCAATCCGGATTATCTCTGTCAGATTGATGCAGCCTATACAGAAGAGAACCTGGAACTGATGCGGAATTATTTCATTGCCCGCACTTACGACATGCTGGCGCCTTTTGCCGACATCCCCCTGCGCGACATAACGAAAGCCTATTATAACCAGCGCTATGGCATCAAACAGAACCGGACGGAACGGGAACGTGCTTCCTATCTGCTGCAGGACATGCTGCCCTACGAATTAGGACAGATTTACCTGAAAAAACGCTGCACCCCTCATATGGTGCAGGACGTGCGGGCCATAATCGATGAAGTGCGGAAGGTCTATCGCTCCCGTCTGGCAGCCAATACCTGGATGAGTCCCCGTACGAGAGCACAGGCCATAGAAAAGCTCGATGCCCTGCGCGTCTTCGTCGGAGGTCCGGCAGCCGATGACAAACCGACCATTGAAGATATGCACGTCGTCATCCCCGAATCTGAAGGAGGCGACCTGCTCAGCAATATCCTGGCCAGCAATGCCTGGGCTGCCCGGGAGGAAGAGAAACTGATAGGTACGGATTTCAACCCCGATAAGTGGTACGCCTTCGATCCGCAGGATGTCAATGCAGCGTATATTTCTGACAATAACAGCATCACCATCCCCGCAGGGATCCTCCAGCCCCCATTCTACGATGACCGTGCTTCGCGGGGGGCGAATCTGGGAGGTATTGGCGTCGTCATCGGCCATGAAATATCCCATGCTTTTGACCCAAATGGCAGTCATACCGATAAAGACGGGAATGTCCGTGATTGGTGGACGAAAGCCGACTATGACGCCTTCCAGGAGCGGGCTGCCGCCTTTGCCCCTTATTACAGCCGCTATGAGCTGGCACCGGGGCAGTATGAAAACGGCAAGCTCGTCATGAATGAGGCCATCGCCGATTGCGGCGGCCTTTCAGCCGCGACGGAAATTGCCGCAGGCGACAAGACGGTCCTCCAGGACCTGTATCGTAATTTCGCGTCTATTTTCGCCTCCAAGTATACAGATCAGCTTCTCCATCAGCTGCTTATGCTCGATCCCCATCCGGAAGGGCGGGCCCGGGTCAATGGTGCCCTGTCGTCTACGGACGGGTTTTACGGTGCCTATGGCATTACTGACGGAGACGGCATGTATATTGCCGAAAAAGACCGGGTAAAACTTTGGTAAAATACCTGTCCACATAGATAATGCAGGGGAAAGACATCGTTTTCCCTTGCATTATCGCAGGTGATACGATACAATCACAGGAGAAGAGCATGCCATGGATTTTATGGTATGTTCCCCAAGTGGGACAAATTTTGTACCACTGGGAACAAAAATGCAACAGCACTTACGCAGACACAGTATGGAGTTTATACAAGGAGGTATTTTATGCGAACCTACATTGCACTCATCGCTCATGATGCCAAGAAAGATGCCATTGTCAAACTGGCAACACAGTTTAAAAACGTATTATCCCGGTATCCCCTCGTAGGAACCGGTGAAACGGGACGGCGCATTGAAAACGAAACGGGACTTACAGTGAAACAGATGCAGCCCGGCCCGATGGGCGGCGACCAGCAGATCGGCGGCATGATCGCTTCCGATGAAGTACTTGGCGTCGTCTTTCTGCGCGATCCCTTGACAGCCCAGCCTCATGAACCGGATGTGTCGGCGTTCCTGCGCCTCTGCGATGTCCATTCTGTGCCTGTTGCTACCAATGTGACCAGTGCCCGTATCCTGCTTTCGGCACTGGATGAAAAGCCTGATTTGTTTAACCTGTAAAAGGAGCATAACTGATGAAACGAACAAAAATCGTATGTACCCTGGGTCCCAGTTCAAATACGCCGGACATCCTGGAAGGCATGGTCCGTGCTGGCATGAATGTAGCCCGGTTCAATTTCTCTCATGGCAGCCATGAAGAACATAAAAAACGCATTGAAATGGTCCGTGCCGTTTCCCGGAAATTAGGCACGCCCATTGCCCTTCTGCTCGATACAAAAGGTCCGGAAATCCGTCTGGGCAAGTTTAAAAATGGCTCTATCATGATGGAAGCCGGTCATGACTTTACCCTGACGGCCCGTGACGTAGAAGGTGATGAAACTATCGCCTCTATGAACTATAAAGAATTGCCCCAGGATGTCAAACCCGGTGACCATATCCTCCTGTCGGACGGCCTGGTCAATCTGGAAGTCACGTCCATTGAAGGCGAAGACATCCACACGAAAATCCTCAACAGCGGCAAGATGAGTGACCGCAAGCGCGTTGCCGTACCGGGGATTCCCATCAATCTGCCGGCCGTATCGGAAAGTGATGCAGCCGATATCGAATTTGGCATCCACATGAATATGGACTGGATTGCCGCTTCTTTCATCCAGCGTGGCAAAGACGTGCTGACCATTCGTAAGATTCTGGAAAATCACGACAGCCATATGAAGATTATTTCCAAAATCGAATGCAAGGCTGCGGTCAACAATATCGATGAAATCATCAGCATGAGCGATGGCATCATGGTAGCCCGCGGCGATCTGGGTGTGGAAGTACCGGCGGAAGAAGTGCCGACGCTGCAGAAACTCCTGATCCGCAAATGCCAGGCGGCCGGCAAACCGGTCATTACGGCAACGCAGATGTTGGAATCCATGTGCAACAATCCCCGTCCGACCCGGGCCGAAACGAGTGACGTAGCCAATGCCATCCTCGACGGGACCGATGCAGTCATGCTCAGCGGTGAAACGGCAGGCGGCCTGTATCCCGTAGAAGCTGTCCAGACTATGGCCCGGGTGGCAGTCTTCACGGAAAGCCAGTTCCCGCCGCAGGCTCATCAGGAAGGAAATAAGGCCCCGGCGACGACGACCGAATCCATCGGCAAGGCGACGGTCAAAATCGCCGAAGACCTCCATGCGGCGGCCATCATCGCCTCGACCGAACGGGGCGGCACGGCCCAGATGGTAGCCAAGTACCGTCCGGCATGCCCAATTATTGCCGTCTCCCCGCATGAAAATATTGTCCGCCGCCTGCAGATGAACTGGGGTGTCCAGGCTATCCTGGGGAAAGAAAGCAATACGACCGATGAAGTCGTCGATAATGCCATTTACGCCGCTCTTGATGCCGGCCTCATCAATGCCGGCGATCTCGTCGTCCTCACAGCAGGTGTTCCCGTGGCCAAAGCCGGATCGACCAACATGGTGCGCGTGCAGGTCGTAGGAGATGTCCTTCTCCGCGGTACCGGCATCGGCCGCAATTCGGCTATAGGCCCCGTATGCGTAGCCGGGAGTCTCGATGATCTGAAGGCTCATTTCACCGACGGCGCCATCCTGGTCATGCGTTCGGCCAGTGCGGAATATGTAGACTATATGAAACGGGCCAGCGCTATCGTATCGGAAGAAGCGGGCCTTACGAGTGAATCGGCTATCGTAGCCATCACCTTCGGCATTCCGACTATCGTCGGGGCAGAACATGCCGCCGATGTCCTGGAAAATGGAGAAGTCGTGACCGTCGATGCCAGCCGCGGTACGATTTTCCGTGGCAAAGCCAATGCCCGGTAATGTGAACTGATAATACAGACAGAGGATATTCCATTACGCCTCAAATGCGTAATGGAATATCCTCTGTTTTAAGATGGGCATTTTAAAGGGACTGCCGTAACAGAATCTTTTTGATCCTGCTGGGGCAGTCCCTTTTTGTATACAATCTGCGTGGCAGACCGGTCAGGATATATTCAGTACAGCGAATAGCTCCGATGTGTCATAACAGAGGAATTCGGTAAAAAGCCGGTTTGTCTGCCGCAGGGATTATCGGGCTTTGAGAGCCTGGATTTCTGCTTTCAGGGCTTCGACTTCGGCCCTGAGTTCTTCTACGTCGCTGGAAGTCTGGGATGGAGATTGGGAAGCACCGGGGCCGACGCGGAAGGTAACGCCGAAATTGCCGGCGGCCTTGCGGTCATTGCCGAAGGTGCTGGAGGCACCGAGAGAGAACATGACATCGCGGTTTACATGATAGAAACCACCGAGAGCGACAGCCTGCTTGCCATCATAGGTACCAGCCGCAGCGCTGATCTGGAAACGGGAACCGCTGCCATCGTAATCGATGGGATGAAGACCGGCCAGAGCGGCAGATAAGGCGCCGACACTGTCGATTTCCTGACCGAGGCTGCGTACGTGCGTATTCAGTGACGTAATGGCGTTGCTGTTCTGCTGGATTGATGCCGTATTAGATTGATACCTTCCGTGAGGTCAGCCGAACCATTGGAAAGGTTCGCCGAGCCAATTTTTTTCGCATTGGCGGTTACGGCTGCATTGCTCTTTTCTGTGGCTTTGGCAAGCTGGCCGACTGTAGCGGCATCGCTATCGTTTACGCCGTCGGCAACGTGGATGATGCGTCGTTCGGCATTGCCGGTGCCGAGGGATACGACGCCGTTCTTGTCCGTAGATTTCAAATCAGAGTTATATACGGTACTGCCAGCACCGATGGCAACGGAGTTATTAGCCCCATCACCGACGTTTGCTCCTGTACCGATGGCCGTTGACTTAGTAGCTTTAGCGTGACTGCCTTCGCCGAATGCAGCAGCACCTTCAGCTTCGGCAGAACTCTGTTCACCCATAGCCGTCCCCTGGGCCCCTGTTACTTTGCTGCCATAGCCGACGGCCGTGCCCTGCATGGCCGAGACACTGGATCCAGCGCCAATAGCCGTTGCATTGGCAGAATTGAAATCGTTCTGGCTGGTCGAGACATCGACAGAAGCCCCGGCACCGACAGCAACGCTGTTCTGGCCCCGTACGGAAGCTGGCGTACTCATGGAACCGACCTGCCCACCGCCCATAGCGACGGAATTCGTATCGCCAGCCGCTCCTTCACTCCAGCCATCGGCACCGCGGCGTGATGCCCGATTCGGTAAGACCCCGTGTGCCGCCTTTTATGGAAATATTGACTTCACTAGCTGTGACAGGACCGGCGGCCAGGGCCGTGAATGGTGCGGCAGCTGTACAGAGTGCGGTGACAGCCATGAGTACGGCTGCGTGGTTTTTCCAGGTTCGTGGATGATGTATTTTCATGTTGAACATGCCTCCTGTAAGGTAACGACAGTTACCAAAATTGATTTCTGTCATAACCTTACCTCTGGGCTGTAAACAAACCGTTACGCACGGGTAATAAAACAGTAAAATGTAATTTGTCTTTTAATACGATACAAAAGCAGTAGGGCGAAGGCCGTGTAAAAGTTTGGGATGGAAAGAGAAAAATATGGGTAAGCACTCTGTAAAAAGACTCGATAAGTGGCGTATTTATGCGGATTATAGGTATTTTGACAAGGAGAAAACATTTCCTCTATACTAGCGGTGCAGGCGGATATCCGTCTGCGCGGGACTGCTGTGAGAGCGCGAAATGTAGATTCAGAGAGGAAACGAGGAAAACTCGCCTGAGTCATGCGTGCCTCTCCCGGGCAATGATCCTGCCTGTTGTTTTTGGGAAAGAGAGGAATCTATCATGATGAAATCTAAAATTGCCGCTGCCTTTGCAGCCGTTCTAACACTGGGCGCAGCCAGCGCCTTTGCCGCCAATCCCTTTGTCGATGTACCGACTGATAGTTGGGCTTATAAGTCGGTCGTCGAACTGGCCGATGCCGGCGTTATCCAGGGTGTCGATGGCTCGTATTTCCAGGGGGAACGCAATATTACCCGGTACGAAGCAGCCGAAATGACTGCCAAGGCTATGGCTCACATGGACAAAGCCTCGGTCGAACAGCGTGCCCTCATCAATAAACTGGCTGACGAATATGCCGATGAACTCAACAGCCTCGGCGTCCGCGTTTCCAATTTGGAAAAGAAAGTGGGCAACGTTAAACTGACTGGTGATGCCCGTGTCCGTTACCGTTATCAGCAGGGCAATAAGGAAAACGATGATTCCTGGGATTATCGTGTACGACTCCGCGCAACGGCCAAAGTCAATGACAAAACGACGGTCAAATACGGCCTCAGCACGGACTCCATTGCTTTCTCGGATAATGAAACGGCCAGCAGTGACAATGGTGACGTTTATACCGACCGGGCAGAAGTAGAAACGAAATTGGGGAATTTCAAAATCAACGCCGGCCGTACGGATAAATATGTCATGGGTAATGCTTATGGCCTCAACTACGGCGATGTCTTCGACCGTGCTCAGTTACAATACAAGAACGACAATTTTGCCGTCACTGCCGGCTATGGTAAATTTAAAATCAACGGCTCGGATAAGACCTTTGCTGGTGATGATGATAAGGGAATCGATGGCGTAAAGACCGGCTATGGCGAAATCGAAGGCTTCTTCGGCAATGGTTCCAAAGTCGGCGTATACTACAACGCCTTTAGCCGTGCCGGTGGTAAAAATAGAGGTGATTCCTTCATGGGCGATGACCTCTGGGGCGCTTACGTATCCTACAATTTCGGAAGCAAATGGAATCTCCTCGTCAACTATGAAAAGGTCAACCTGACAAACGGATACAAGACCATCAATAATGACGACAATGGCAACCTCTGGATTGCCCAGCTGACCTATGGCAAAGCCATCAAATCCCAGCCGGGTACATGGAGTGCCTGGGTGGAATACCTCAATGTCGAAGATGGCGCTTACCTCGGCGGTTCGACGAACAGCTGGCGCTTTGATAAAAAAGCTTTGGGAAACATCGAATCGTGGGGTGTCGGCGGCAGCTACGTCGTAGCCAAAAATGCCCAGTTCAACGTATATCAGACCTTCGCTTCCAAGTGGAAAGACAACAAGAAGAACGCAGCCGATCCGGAAGAACAGACACGGGCGGAATTTGTATTTGCCTTCTGATGCCACGCCGGCGATACACTTCAAACTTCAAACACAAAAAGGACTGCCTGGGGGGGCAGTCCTTTTCGTATATAGGAGAGGTGGATTGTTTCGGGTAGGGGAGATTATCCTAAGATTTTCTTCAGATCTTCTTCCGGCGTGCTGGTCGGAGAAATCTGGAAATTTTCTACGAGGTAGTTGAGGACATTCTTGGAGACGAATGCCGGCAGTGTCGGTCCGAGGTAGATGTTCTTGATGCCCAGGGAGAGAAGCGTCAGAAGGATGCAGACGGCTTTCTGTTCGTACCAGGAGAGGACCATGGACAAAGGCAGGTCATTGACGCCGCAATCGAAGGCTTTTGCCAAAGCGACAGCTACCTGGATAGCGCTGTAAGCGTCATTGCACTGGCCCATATCCATGATGCGCGGCAAGCCGCCGATGGTGCCGAGGTCGAGGTCATTGAAGCGGTATTTGCCGCAGGCCAGGGTGAGGACGACCGTATCAGCCGGGGTCTGTTTGACGAATTCCGTGTAGTAGTTACGGCCGGGGCGGGCACCGTCGCAGCCGCCGACGAGGAAGAAGTGTTTGATAGCGCCAGCTTTGACAGCGTCGATGACTTTGTCAGCAACGGAGAGGACCGTACCATGGCCGAAGCCTGTCGTTACGGTGCTGCCGCCGTTGATGCCGGTGAAGTGCTGGTCTTCGCTGTAGCCGCCGAGTGCCAGAGCTTTTTCGATGACCGGCGTGAAGTCTTTGTCTTCGCCGATGTGAGTTACGCCGTCAAAGGAAACGACTTCTGTCGTGAAGACGCGGTCGATGTAGGATTTGCGGGGTGGCATGAGGCAGTTTGTCGTGAACAGGAATGCGCCGGGAACGCCGTCGAATTCTTTCTGCTGATTCTGCCAGGCCGTACCGAAGTTGCCTTTGAGGTGTTTGTATTTTTTTAGTTCCGGATATGCATGGGCCGGGAGCATTTCACCGTGAGTGTAAATATTGATGCCCTTACCTTCGGTCTGCTTGAGGAGGAGTTCCAGGTCTTTCAGGTCGTGGCCGGTGACGACGATGAACGGGCCTTTTTCTACGGTCAGGGGAACCGTTGTCGGAACCGGTGTGCCATAAGTCGTCGTGTTGGCTTCGTCGAGGAGGGCCATGCAGGTCAGGTTGACTTTACCTGTTTCCATGACAATCGGAAGGAGTTCGTCCATGCCCCAGTCTTCGCCGATGGCCGACAAGCCTTTGACGAAGAAGGAATCGACTTCTTCACTCGATTTGCCGAGCATGAGAGCGTGGTAAGCATAAGCAGCCATGCCGCGCATGCCGAACAGGATGAGGGATTTGAGGGAACGGATATCTTCATCGGCGTTCCACATCTGGTTCATGTCGTAGTCAGCTGCGGGAGTAGACGAAAGGGCAGCGGCTTCCGCATGGATTTTATCAATCATGGCCTGGGTCGTCGTCGTGTTGAAGTTGACGTTAGTGATCGTCGTGAACATGCCTTCGAGAATGGCACGGTACGTCTTGGCTGTAGGAGCGGCAGTCTGACAGGTACGTGCCAGACCGACGAGAGCGCCCGTCAAAGCATCCTGCAGACCCGCTTCGGCAGCGGATTTACCACAGACACCAGCACAACCGGTACATCCCGTACCCCGCGCCGTTTGTTCACATTGAAAGCAAAACATCTGATTTTCCATCATCATTACCTCCTGAGTATCTATTCAAATACAATACTAAATTAAAATCTTGATTGCGGCAGTTCCTGACTGCTCTTATAGTATAAGTGAAAAAACAAAAAAATGTCGTTGTATATGCAACGGAACGGGAAAAAAATATTTTTTATACTAAAACTGCGGGAACATGTGGAATGATTGGCCGGTATTCCGGAAAAAATATGATATCCTATATTATATAGAATATAGAATGCACAGGAGGAACCCATCATGACAAGAACCGTGAGTGAAGAAAAAAAGGCTCTCAGACGGCAGGTAAAAGAACGGGTGGCACAACTACCAAAAGACTATTGCCAGAAATCTGATGCCGCTATCCGCCAGTATGTACTGTCTCTGCCGGAATACGGACAGGCCCGGCGCATTTTCTGTTATGCCGGTACGCCATCAGAAATCCAGACACTGCCGCTGATTGCGCAGATGCTCTCCGACGGAAAAGAAGTCGGCGTACCCTATTGTATTTCCTTGGGAAAGATGGAAGTCCGGCAGATCCGCTCTCTGTCCGACCTGAAGCCCGGGCGCTATGGCATACTGGCACCGGATACGACCTGTCCTGTCATGGCCGCCCATACAATCGACCTGGGCCTTATCCCCTGCTGCACGTGCAATGAAAAAGGCCAGCGTCTGGGCTATGGCGGAGGTTTCTATGATATCTATCTTCATGACAGCCCTTTCGCCCGGGCTGTCTTATGCCGTCATCAGGTAATGACCGGTCAGATTCCCATGGAGGATCACGATGAACGGATGGACTTGGTCATTTCAGAAAAAGGTGTTATCCGGATTTCCCGGCAGGAATGATGCCGTTTGTACTAGTTTTCCATTATAGCTAATATAAGATAATTATTATTAGCAAAAATGAACTATTGATGATATAGTATAGGTATCAGTACACGTTGGTGCTGGTGAAAAAACATCTGACTACACGGGGAGGGATTTCCTATGAACTATCAAGTATTGCTGTCACCGGGAACCATTGGTCCACTGCGTCTCAAAAACCGGGCCGTCATGGTCCCCATGGCAACCGATCTGGCTGACCGCCATGGCGTCGTCACCGACCGGCAGATCCGCTATTATCAGGAACGGGCCAAAGGCGGCGTGGGGATGATCATCGAAGAGTATACGGGGGTCGATGATATAGACAGTATCCCATCGATTCATAACCTGAGAATAGCCCGGGAGTATCATGTCCCGGAAATGGAAAAACTGACCGATGCCGTCCATATGTATGACTGTAAAATCGCAGCCCAGCTCCATCACGCTGGTGCTACGTCCAATCCGGCACTGACGGGCCGGCCCAATCTGGCTCCCAGTGCCGTACCGATTGCGCCGGGGAAACCCGTACCGCAGGAGATGACCAAAGATGATATCCACCGGATCCAGCAGAAATTCATTGATGCGGCAGTGCGCTGCAAAAAAGCAGGCTACGATGCGGTCGAACTCCACGGGGCACACGGCTACCTCATCGCCCAGTTTTTCAGCAAGTACTATAACCGCCGCCACGACGAATACGGTGGTACGGTGGAAAACCGCTGTCGGTTCATCAGCGAAATCATCCAGGGCATCCGGCAGAAACTGGGCCGCTTTCCCATTATGGTGCGCATGTGTGGCGATGAAATGACGCCCGTAGAAGGGTTCCTCACACTGGAAGACGGGCTGGAAATTGCCCGCTATCTGGAATCTTGCGGTATCGATGCCATCAATATCAGTAATGGCAGTGCCCGCAATGCCGATGCCAATTGTGAACCCTATTCGTACCGTCCGGGCTGGAAAAAGCATGTGGCAAAGGCATATAAAGAAGCGCTCCACATCCCGGTCATCGCGACGAATACTATTAAAAACCCAGAATTTGCCGAAGAACTCCTCGAAGAAGGCGTTTGTGATTTTGTCGGACTGGGCCGGTCCCAGCTGGCCGATCCGTATTTTGTCGAAAAGGCCCGCACAGGCCGCAGTGATGAAATCCGGCAGTGTATCGGCTGTCTCTATTGCCGGGAACGGGTCTTGGGAAATGGCATGCCTATCCGCTGTGCCATCAATGCCCGTACGGCCCGGGAAATCGAATTTGACGATCTGCAGAAAAATGGCGATGGAAGGACCGTCGTCGTCATAGGCGGCGGCCCGGCCGGGATGGAAGCCGCCCGCGTGCTGGCTCTGCGTCAATTCCACGTAGTCCTGTTGGAACGGGAAGCGTCTCTGGGCGGCATGCTTAACGTTGCCGACAAACCACCGCTAAAAGAACAGATTACCAGACTGGTGCATACCATGACGTGCCAGCTGCAGTGCCTGAACGTAGACATCCGCTGCCGGGCTGCGGGAACGGTGGAGGAAACGGCCTCCTTCCATCCGGCAGCCGTCGTCGTCTCCTGCGGGGCCAGACCGCGGATCCTGCCCCTGCCGGGATTCGACCTTCCCCATGTCGTCACGGCAGAAGCCGTATTACAGGGAAAAGCTGCCGTACAGGGCCGGTCTGTCATTATCGGATCGGGCCTTACGGGACTGGAAACGGCCGCCGTGCTTTTGAAGGACCACCATCCGGTCAGTCTGGTTGAAATGATGCCTGTCATCGGCGGCGCTATTTTCCCGGCCGTCCTGAATGATGAAATGAGCCGAATTATGCCGTATCATCCGGATATTTACACGGGTCACAGCATCCGTTCTGTCCAGGAACATACGGTGACATTGGAACGGCTGAGCGATCATGAGCAGGTCATCCTTCCGGCCGATACGGTCATTTTGTCTATGGGGCTTGTACCGCGGCAGGATACGGTCGATGCCTTCCGGACAGCGTTTGATACAGTACGCGTCATCGGCGATGCGGCCGGCGGGGGACGGATTGCCACGGCGGTTCAGCAGGGCTATGAGGCCGGGTTCACGCTCCTTCGCAACGAAAACATGTAAGATGAAATAAAATATGTAAAACAGAACAAAAATATTATTATTTAAAATAATACGATAAAAATAATTAAAAATATACAATAAAGATATTGACATGATAAAAAATAAATGGTATAGTATGACCATCTCATTCATCGTTTTGATGGCGGGATGAAAACTTATATGCCGGGCAATGAGGCCTTCTGCAATGTAAAACTGCAGGAGGCCTTTTTTGTACCGTAAAAGGGGGAATATGTATGTTTATCATCGAGAGTATCATAAGTGGCATGATGGCCATTGCTGATGTCATCTGGGGCTGGCCTATCCTGATACTGACATCATTCGTTGCGGTTTACATGACGGTCCGGCTCCGGTTCTTCCAGTTCCGCCATTTCGGGCTCATCATGAAAGAAACCTTCGGTAAAGTCTTTGATAAAGGCTCTGGCGAAGGCAATATCAATCCCTTCAAGGCAGCCTGCACGGCCCTGGCGTCTACCCTGGGCGTAGGCAATATTGCCGGCGTATCCGTCGCTATCGCTACCGGCGGTCCCGGTGCGGTATTCTGGATGTGGTTCATCGCCATGCTGGGCCTCATCGTCAAATTCTCGGAAGTCACCCTGGCCGTGGCTTACCGGGAAAAAGACCCCGATACGGGCGAATGGCACGGCGGATTTCCCTGGTTTGTCAAAAATGGTCTGGGAAAGAAATGGAAATGGCTGTCCCTCATCTGGACGATTACTCTGGGCCTGGGCATGATGGTCGGACCGGCTGTACAGTCTAACGCTATTGCCCAGTCGCTGAGCGGTTCTTTCGGTATCTCGCCTTTATATATCGGTATTGCCGTCGCAGTCCTCATGGGGCTGGTCCTGGTTGGCGGTCTGAAGAGCCTCTCCAATTTTGCCAATGCCGTCGTTCCCTTTATGGCTGTTATCTATATCGCCGTTTCTGTCGTCGTCATGATCGTCAATGCGCCGGCTATCCCGGCAGCCTTTGCCATGATTTTCCACGACGCCTTTACCGGTACGGCCGCATCGGGCGGCTTCCTCGGTTCGTCGGTCATGCTGGGAATCCGCTGGGGCCTGGCACGGGGCATTTTCTCCAACGAAGCGGGTACGGGCACGGCACCGCTGGTCCATTCGTCGGCCTCGGTCAATCACCCGGTCAAACAAGGTTTGTGGGGCGTTTTTGAAGTATTCTTCGATACGATCGTCGTCTGTACTATGACGGCTATGGTCGTCATGACCTCTGGCGTCTGGGACAGCGGCGTTACCGGGGCGGCTCTTACGGCAGCGGCCTTTGGGGAAGGCTTTGGCGGCAACGCGGCAGCAGCCGGTATGTTCATCGCCGTGGTCATTGCTTTCTTCGGGTTTACAACGGCCGTGGTCAATGCCTATTATGGCGGTATCTGCCTCAATGCCCTGGGCTTTAAAGGCGCGCCGGTCAAGGTATTTTATGTACTGGCCAGTGTTTTCGGCATCGTCGGTGCCATCGGAGCCCTTAATACCGTATGGGCTACCTTCGATTTCTTCTTCGGCGTCTGTGTCCTTTGCAATCTGGTCATCATCTTCGTCATGCGCGATAAAATCGTCCTCCTCGTACGGGATTATGAAGAACGTCTGCTCACCCAGTCCTGGGATGCTACGGCTGCTGATGCGGTCGAACGCCTGGGCCTTATGGAAAAACCGGAAGATGCATCGTCTCTGCGGGAAAGCGTCAAAATTTCATAACCTTTCTCCCTGCTGGATCTCCCCATATTCCCAGAAAAAAACTGTAGTGCCCTCTATGAGAGCCTGCAGTTTTTTTCTGTGCTGCCGGCAAAAGAGCAGATAAAAATTCTTTTGTCATTTGTGTTTGTGTAGTATACTTATGTATGTAAAAGAGAGAAAAGGGGGATGTTTGATATGACACAATTTTCAAAACGCTGGTCTGATCCGGCCCTGGTGGCGACCTGTGATGTCATGGACCGCTTATTCCAGCCTATGACGGCGGCAGACGGCATTGCATTCAGCATTGGTTCGCCTGCTGTAGAAGCACTTCCTGTCGATGCGCTGCGGGAGATTTCCCAGGATGTGTTCCGCCGGGATGGCCGCGGCATCGAAGCACTGGCCTATGGCACTAAAATGGGAATCCGCGACCTGCGGGAAATCATTGCCAGTGAGCTTCTGGCACCGAAGGGCGTGCATACTTCGGCTGATAATATTCTCATCACTGCCGGCGGGTTGGAAACGATGAAGCTCCTGTGCGATATATTCCTCGATCCAGGCGATGTCATTCTCGTTGAATCGCCGACGTTCGTGCACTGCGTCATGATATTCCAGATTTTCAACGCCGTCTGCATTCCCTGCCAGATGGACAATGACGGCCTTATCATGGAAGACGTAGAAGCTAAAATCCAGAAATATCATCCCAAGATGATCTATACCGTGCCGACCTTCCAAAATCCGACCGGTGTGACACTGTCCCAGGACCGCCGGCAGAAACTGGCAGAACTGGCGGCCAAATACGATGTCATCGTCATCGAAGACGATCCCTACCGGGACATCCGTTTCCAGGGGAAAGACCTGCTGCCCATCAAGACCTTTGATGAAGCCGGCAAAGTCGTCCTGGCCAACAGCTTTTCCAAAATTTTTTCACCGGGCAGCCGCCTCGGCTACGTCGTAGCGCCCGATGATATCATGGATAAAATCGCCTATGCCAAGGTGGCGACTAATTCCCATTCCAGCAAGATTTCCGAAGTCCTGGCTGCGGAATTCTTCAAGCGCGGCTATTTCCCCGATCACCTGAAAAGAATCTGCGCCATTTACCGCGAACGGTGCGCAGCCATGATGGAAGCCCTGGATGCGTATTTCCCGGAAGGGACGAAACATACGTATCCCGATGGCGGTCTCTTTACCTGGGCCGAGCTTCCCGGCGACATCGATACGACGGAACTCTTAAAAGAAACGATGGACAAACTCCATATTTCCTTCGTCGCCGGCCGGGGCTTTTACGTCGAAGGCGGCGATGCCGGCAAGAACTGCATGCGCATCAGTTTCGGTGCCGTACCGCCGGATAAAATCTACACGGGCATCAAACGGTTGGGCGATTATATCAAGACGAAATTATAACAGAATTAAAAAGTTAAACAACAAGCTGTAAGATTTAACGTTTAACTTATATAACATTTAAATAAACACCCCAAATGCCCTTGACAGGGGCCTGTCTATTGCGTACAATATGCCCATACCTCGCAACTATAGCGAAGTAGAATAAATAGTCATGCATAATGGAAATCTGATGACGGGAGAAAGTAGTGTGTCTGGTCCCATGACAGAGAGCCGGCGGGTGGTGTGAGCCGGTATGAGCCGGCAGACGAAGGTCCTCCCCGAAGAGCGGTGCTGAATCAGATTAGGCGCCTACGGCTGTTCCCCGTTACAGGAAACGCGTATGTTGGTACGTTGTAGAGAGCCCGGATGCAGCAATGCTCCGGGAATCAGGGTGGTATCGCGGATTATACTCCGTCCCTTGCAGAAGGGGCGGAGTTTTTTTGTTACCCTTTTGGCAGCTCTACATTCCAACAAGATTATTTTTTTATGGTAAAGGAGAGATGTAGAATGGCAAAAGTGTTTTATGATCAGGATGTCAATTGGGAAGCTATGGAAGGAAAGAAAGTCGCTATCATCGGCTACGGCAGCCAGGGCCACGCCCATGCGCTCAACCTCCGCGACAGCGGGATCGATGTCACCATTGGCCTCTATAAAGGGAGCAAATCGGCAGAAAAAGCCCGTAAAGCCGGTCTTACCGTCCAGACCGTCGCCGAAGCCGTCGCCGGTGCGGACATCACCATGGTCCTCATTCCCGATGAAAAACAGGCCGACGTATATAAAAACGAAATCCGGGATAACCTCAGACCAGGCAGTGCCCTGGCCTTTGCCCACGGCTTCAATATCCACTTCAAGCAGATCATCCCGCCCGACGACGTCGATGTCTTCATGGTAGCCCCCAAAGGCCCCGGTCATATCGTACGCCGCCAGTTCGTTGAAGGCAGCGGCGTCCCCGACGTTTTTGCCGTCGAACAGGACGCTTCCGGTCAGGCTTTTGACATCGCCCTGGCCTATGCCCGCGGTATCGGCGGCACCCGGGCCGGCGTCATCCAGACGACGTTCCAGGAAGAAACGGAAACGGACCTCTTCGGCGAACAGGCCGTACTCTGCGGCGGTATCTGCCAGCTCATCACCAAC
>NZ_DGXL01000012.1:0-26039 GCF_002395615.1 Megasphaera sp. UBA4233
AAGGCAGGTTGCTCACGCGTTACTCACCCGTCCGCCGCTCGGATACAATCTTCCAATCCGAAGACCTTCCAACCATATCCTCGCACGACTTGCATGTGTTAAGCACGCCGCCAGCGTTCGTCCTGAGCCAGGATCAAACTCTCCATGATATGTGAAGAGCGCTAGCTCATTCTTACTATTGTTGGTTTGTTACTCTTTCTTTGACGTTCTATCTCTAGAACCTCGCACTACCGAGTTAATCTCGGTATAAGTGATTCGCTCATGTTTGCGCGTCGCCTTTCAGCTCCTTCAAACATGGCTCTCTACTTATCTGGCGTTCATTCGTATGTTGCATTGTTCAGTTTTCAAAGGTCATCTGCCAGCCGCATGATTGAGATGAAGGAAGTTCATCGCTCATCGCGGCGACTCATATATCTTAACAAACTCACAGGAGTTTGTCAAGCACTTTTTTTGAAATACTTTTGATAGGAGGAAGGGAACCTTCACGTCCGCTCAACAGCTTATTTAGTGTATCCCACTCTTCCCCTCTTGTCAAGGGATTTTTTAAAAAAGCCGGCAGGCGAACGCTCTTTCATTCACCTGTCGGCTCTATACACCTGATTCTTATTCTACAGTAACACTCTTAGCCAGATTTCTCGGCTTGTCTACATCATTTCCTCTGACTACGGCTGCATAGTACGCCAGCAGCTGCAAGGGAATAACCGTCATGACGGGCATGACAAAATTATCCGATTGGGGGATTTTGATGATATAGTCCACCGTCTTGGCCACTTCCGTGTCATCATCCTGCACGACGCCTACTACCTGGGCATTGCGGGCCTTGACTTCTTTGATATTGCTTATCATCTTTTCTTCTACATCCCGCTGGGTAGCCAGGGCTATGACGGGGACACCGTCAACAATCAGGGCCAGGGTACCGTGTTTCAGTTCACCACCGGCATAGGCTTCGGCATGGATGTAGGAAATTTCTTTCAGTTTTAAAGCCCCTTCCATGGCCAGGCCATAATCCATAGAGCGGCCGATGAAAAAGACATCTTCTTTATTCTTGAATTTTTCTGCCAGCTGTTTCACATCATCGGCATGGTCAAAGATATACTGGCACTGCTCCGGAACCTTCTGCAGATCCTGAAGAATCTCTGTTTCTTTTTCTGCGCTAAGCTGCCCGTTGAGACGACCCATGTAGAGTGCCAGCAGCAGCAATGCTACGAGCTGTGTCGTATAGGCCTTTGTCGATGCTACAGCGATTTCCGGGCCTGCCCAGGTATAAACAACCTGGTCTGCTTCCCGGGAGATAGACGAGCCGACGACATTGGTAATAGCCAGAGAGCGGGCTCCCCGCCGTTTTGCTTCTTTGAGTGCCGCCAGTGTATCAATCGTTTCCCCGGACTGACTGATGATAATGCACAGCGTCTTGCTATCTGTCAGGGGATCGCGATAGCGGTATTCTGAAGCAATGTCTACTTCGACGGGAATGCGGGCCAGTTTTTCAATGAAATACTTAGCCAGCAGCCCGGCATGATAAGCCGTACCGCAGGCGGTGATCATAATCTTTCCGATAGAGTTGACATCTTCCGGCGACCAGTTGAGTTCGTCGAATTTAACCGATTTGCCATCGTCCGCCACGCGGCAGCTCAGGGTATCACGGATAGCCTTGGGCTGTTCAAAAATTTCTTTGATCATAAAATGCTCAAAGCCGCCTTTTTCAGCAGCTTCAGCATCCCAATTGACCTCAAATACTTTTTTGGAAACAGGCTGCCCGTCCAAATCCGTTACCCAGACGCTGTCTTTTTTGACAATAGCGACTTCGCCATCGTTCATGATATACGTCCGGCGCGTATAGTTGAGAATAGCCGGTATATCCGATGCAATATAATTCTCCCCGTCGCCGAGTCCCACAATAAGCGGATTATCCTTTTTGCAACAGATAATCGTATCGGGCTGATAGGTACTCATGAAGACCAGGGAATAAGAGCCACGGAGCCGTTTCAGGACCCGGCGGACTGTGCTGGCAAAGTCACCATCATACATGTCAGAGCAGAGGTGAGCCACGACTTCTGTATCCGTTTCTGATTTGAACTGATAGCCTTTGGCCAGTAATTCTTCTTTCAACGTCATGTAGTTTTCAATGATGCCATTGTGGACGACTGCAAATTTCCCGTCCATGCTCATATGAGGATGAGAATTGACATCAGAAGGGCCGCCATGGGTAGCCCAGCGGGTATGACCAATGCCGATAGTCCCGATATTGGGGTCCTGTTCGACAACTTTCTTCAGGTTGACCAGCCGGCCCACTTTTTTCTGTACTTTTATTTTTCCATCATGATATACAGCTATGCCAGCAGAATCATAGCCTCTGTACTCTAATTTAGCAAGGCCTTCCAAAAGAAAATCTGCCGCCTGGCGGTCACCAACATAACCAACAATACCACACATAATTTTTTTCCTCCTGTTTTCCGGGGCTGCGCCGTAAAATAGGCGCACTACCCCTGTGCGCTCCCTGCAATGATTTTGTCCACCCTGTTACCAGTGTGATTTTTTCATTACATGACGGCCGGAGCTGCCGAGAGACATCCGCTGAATCTTCGATACTTCTCTACCTCGTCTGCCTGTTCCTCACGCAGGCACTAGCGCTATCCATTTTACGAATGGATTCCTAAACGAATAAAAAGGAATGAAGTAGTATACTCCATTCCCTTATTTTAATATAAGCTATGACTCTGGTCAATACCCGCGCTTATTTCGACGGTCCCATTTCATGTTCTACGACGAGGGCGATATCGTCTACGATGCGCTGCAGCTGGTCCAGATCCGGGCCTTCCGCCATAACGCGGATAAGCGGTTCCGTTCCGGACGGACGCACGAGGATCCGGCCTTCATCACCCAGTTCTTCTTCCCCGGCAGCGATAGCCGCCATGATGAGATTGTTATTTTCCCAGCCCGATTTCGTTTGTACGGTGACATTTTTCAGGATCTGCGGATATTTCGTCATGATTCCTGCCAGTTCAGACAAAGGCTTCTGGCGTGTTTTCATGATAGACAGCAGCTGCACAGCCGTCAACAGGCCATCGCCCGTCGTATTATAATCGAGGAAAATAATATGTCCCGATTGTTCGCCTCCCAGGCAATAGCCATCTTTGCGCATCCGTTCCAGGACATAACGGTCCCCAACGGCAGTGATGACGCTCTGGCACCCCATTTCTTTCAGGGCCTTGTGGAAACCGATATTGCTCATGACCGTACCAACGACCGTATCCTGTTTCAGCCGCCCTTCTTCTTTCAATTTCAGGGCGCAGAGGAGCATAATCTGGTCGCCATCCATTTCCTGTCCTTTTTCATCGACAGCCAGGCAGCGGTCGGCATCGCCGTCATTGGCGATACCGATATCGGCACCGTTCTGCAGGACTGCTTCTTTAAGGCTTTCCAGATGGGTAGAACCGCAGTGGTCGTTGATATTGATGCCATTGGGTTCATGGTGGATAGCGATGACTTCCGCACCGAGCCGGCGGAAGATATCCGGACCGAGCTGGGAAGCCGATCCATTGGCCCCGTCATGGACGATTTTTAGTCCTGTCAGGTCGACATCGGTAGACTGGACGATGAAATCTTCATATTCATCCTGCAGATTCGTCCAGTTAGAAATCGTACCGATAGCTGCGCCGGTCGGACGGCTCTGGATACCGGAACGTTCATCTTTGAGCATGTATTCTTCAATGCGGTCTTCTGTTTCATCGGGCAGTTTATATCCGTACTGGTCAAAGAATTTGATACCATTGTATTCAAACGGATTATGGGAAGCCGAAATCATGACGCCAGCGTCGAGATGATGGACCCGTGTCAGATAGGCAATGGCCGGTGTTGGGATCACACCGACAAGATAGCAGTTTCCCCCTGCCGAGGTAATCCCTGCTGCCAGGATGCTTTCGAGCATCGTTCCGGAAATACGCGTATCCCTGCCGATAAGGAATGTGGGATGTTCTTTTTCCTGCCCCAGTACGTACGCAGCCGCCCGTCCCAGATGATATGCCAGTTCCGGCGTCAATGTATCATTTGCTATACCTCGTACTCCATCAGTTCCAAACAATCTTGCCATTTATTTTCCCTCCAACGGTTGATATATAGTTATAATTGCGATAGCTGTTTCCAGACCATCGAGAAAAGCACTCATAATTCCTCCGGCATATCCGGCTCCTTCGCCGACAGGATAGAGGCCGCTGCTGCCATCAGCCATACGGTCTTCTCCCCGGACAATCCGTACCGGAGCGCTGGTCCGGGTCTCTACGCCCGTCATGACGGCGTTATGATCGTCAAAGCCATGAATACGCCGGCCAAAATATGGCAGGGCCTTTGCCAGCGTATCAGTCACAAAGCCGGGCAGAACGCGGCGCAGATCGGTCCAGACGACGCCGGGCCGGTAAGACGTGACAGACGGCATCTGCCCCGTATCGTCCCGTCCCAGGAACGATCCTACCGTTTGTGCCGGTGCCTTATATGTCCTGCCGCCTGCTTCATAGGCCAGCTTTTCATAGCGACGCTGGAATTCTATTCCCGCCAGTGGCGTCGAACCGCCCACGTCATCGGCCGTCACATTGACGACGAGAGCGCTGTTGGCAATACCACTATCCCGTTTGTACAAGCTCATGCCATTGGTCACGACACCGCCTTCTTCTGACGCGGCCGCTACGACGACGCCGCCGGGACACATACAGAAGGAATAGCAGGACCGGTCGCTTTGTTTATCATGATATACGAGTGCATAATCGGCGGCATCCAGTCCCAGCTCAGCTGCGCTGCAGCCATACTGGGAATGATCAATCAAGTCCTGGGTATGTTCGATGCGTACGCCTACGGCGAAATCTTTCCGTTCCATATGGATTCCCTGCTGGTACAACATGTGGTACGTATCGCGGGCACTGTGCCCGATTCCCATGATGACGACCTCTGCCGGGACCGTCTCCGTGCCATTGATGGTAACTGAAGTAATCTGCCCCGTATCGTCTCTGCCGATATCAGTCACACAGCTGTTGAAATGAATGGTCCCGCCCATGCGTTCGATAGTCTGGCGCATATTCTTTACGACGCGTCGCAGGATATCCGTACCTACGTGAGGATTATAGGCATACTGGATATCTTCCGGTGCCCCGGCCTGGACAAACATCTGGAGTATCCTGGGCAGCAACGGGTGATTGACCCGCGTCGTCAATTTTCCGTCTGAAAAAGTGCCGGCTCCGCCTTCACCGAACTGTACATTCGACTCGGGACGGAAGGGACCGCCGTCCCAGAACTCTTCTACATGGCGTGTCCGCGTATCGATATCGCAGCCTCGTTCATAGACTACAGGCCGGTATCCATGACGGGCCAATTCCAGGGCTGCCGCCAGACCAGACGGACCGGTACCGACGACGACCGGCCGGTGGGCCAGTTTCCGGTTTCCAGGATGAATCGGCGGTTCAGGCCTGATCTCTAGTTTTCGAACGTCTTTGGCGTCGTGGCAATGTTTCCATACCCGCGCTTCGTCAGCCAGGGTGACATCGACCGTAAACACAAAGTAGATGTGCGGTTTCCGGCGGGCATCTATGGAACGCCGTACGATGACCAGACGCTGTATGTCTTCCTTACGGCAGCGTAATTTCTTCGCTGCCAGGACCGGGAGCGGCTTTTCCATCGGAACGGCGGTCCGTATATTTAGTACTCTGAGCAAAATGATTCTCTCCTTTAATCGTCCTTGCCGACTTCAACGGTGACTTTAATCGTATCCGGCGCAAAGACGGCCCCATCAATGGATGGCGCAGACATTTCAAAGTCTTTCGTTTCACTGATACCGCTGACATTGACTGCTGCCAGATTGATGCCTGACACGGTACCGACGACATCAGACCGTCCGCGTATTTCTACACTTTCCGGAATGGGACTGATACGCTTTACGGTATACCCGTCAGCCGGGTCCCCCGTCGTCGTCACATAGACCGGGACCCGTTTGGTTACGGCATCGGTCAGCAGTTTCACATTGACCTTGCTCTGCCACGGCGTCATTTCCAGCCCATCTACAGGAGATCCATCGGCATGGACCAGATGAATCGGTGCCATGACCGAGAAGTCCTGGTTTTTATCACCGACCGGAATATCGATGATGGCCCGGTCTACCTGCTGAATAAGGCGGCGGGCTCCACTGACGACGACTGTATCGGGCACCATGCGCAGACTGCTGATAGCTACATTATCGGGTAGCTTGCCGTTGAGATGAGGCGTCAGTTTGAATTCCTGTACGGCATAGACATCAATATAAATTTTTGCTGAATTCTGTGCCTGTTTCTTCAGTTCCGTCCCATTGGGAATCTGTACGTGTATCGGAACTTCCATTTCACCTTCCTGGGCGTTGGAGAGGTCGATATAGGCCTTGATATCCGATGCACCAACGTTAATAATCGTATTGCGCGGACCGGAAAGGCGGACGTAGACTGTCTTGGGGACATTGGCCGCAATATACTGGGAATTGAGATTTTCTACGGTGACCGGTACGGTATAGCTGCCTTCGCTCGTCGGATTTTGTTCATTGATGATGACAAACCAGAGGACAATGGCCAGAATGAGACAGATGATGCGCAGCTGCCATTTTTGATTGAGCTTGATCATTATTTCATCGGCCTCCATTTCAATATGTTGGCCAGCCCCTGAGGCTGCCGTTTGAGGAATGTCATAAGAACGTTGCGCAGTGCCGTGCCGTCGAGATGACGGTAAATGTGGCCGCCGTATGTGTAAGAAATCGATCCCGTTTCTTCACTGACTACTACGACGACAGCATCGGCCAGTTCACTGATACCGATAGCGGCCCGGTGGCGCGTCCCCAATTCCGTCGAAAGGGAACGGTCACTGGTAAGCGGCAGCAGACACCCCGCCGCCATGATGCGGTCATCGCGGATGATAACCGCTCCGTCGTGGAGCGGCGTATTGGGAATAAAAATATTTCCCAGCAGTTCCCGCGACACTTTACCGTCAATCTGAATGCCCGTGTCAATATAATCATTGAGGCCGACATCCCGTTCAAAGACGATGAGTGCCCCCGTATGAGTTTTGGACATGGATTCCGTAACAGCTACGATTTCATCGAGCAGCCGCTCCAGTGCTTCCATATCGACGACCTGGCTGGAACGGATGAGGCGGCCGCGGCCGATTTGCTCCAGGGCACGGCGCAATTCCGGCTGGAATACGACAGGCAAGGCAAACATGATGACCATCATGCCCTGTTGAAGCATCCAGTTGATGACGTGAAGATTGAGAAAGCGGCTGCTGCTGATTACCGTAACGGCACCGAGGACGATGAGGCCTTTGATAAGGGCCACAGCCCGCGTATTACGGATTAGGATCAGCATTTTATATAAAAAGAAAGCGACGAGCAGAATATCTACAACATCGAGCAAGCGGAAACTGCTGATGAATCCCTGAATTGGTAAATACATAGTACACTCCCTGATATAATATCTGAAGACAGTACGTACATGAGACATTTCATGCAGTATTTTTATTGTACAATATTTCAGGGGCGCTGAAAAGAGCTTCTTCCCTGACCTGAAGCAAATAAAAACTGGCACTGAAGATAATCGTACTTCAGCACCAGTCTCCATATCAATATGGTCATTCCGCTTTTGCTTTGTCTTCGTCCGGGGCAGCAGCCGCTTTGGCAGCTTCTTCGGCGTTCTTTATGGCCTTTTCCTGATTCGCCAGGTCTTCAAAATTATACGATTTCAATTGTTTGGCCAGATTACGCTGAATACCGGCAAATGCCGCGTAAATGGAACACATGCCGCTGCATCCTTTGGAACACGATCCCACGTCATGAAGGCAACGCTGTAATTCCGTCTGTCCTTCTACGGCTTCAATGATATCAAAAAGGGTAATATCTTTCGGTGCGCGCTGGAGGGCAAATCCTCCTTCTACGCCCCGGTATGATTTCATGATATTGGCAGCCGTCAGACTGCGCATGATTTTTAACAAGAAGCGTTCCGGTATATTCTGTTTTTCTGCCAGGGCAGCTCCCGTTATTTTTGTTCCTTCCGGCAAAGATGCCAGGTACAATACCATACGAAACGCGTAATCTGTTGCCTGATTCAATCTCATAGCAAAATTCCTCCTTGCTGATGGGACTATGACTAACCAGCCCCATCATTATCCTTGCTTATTATTATACAATAATTCACTAAATTCGTATAGTTTTTTTGACACAATATTCCCTATTTTTTTGACATAATACAAAAAAAGCTGTGCAAATACGCAAGCGTATTGCACAGCCATAATACCGTATTTAGTTATAACAGACTCAGCCCCAGGTAGATAACAGCCGAAATACAGGCACTGATGGGAATCGTAATGACCCAAGCCAGAAGCATGCTGCGGGCTACCCCCCAATGAACGGCACGGACCCGTTCAGCCGAACCGATGCCCATGATAGAACCGGATACGACGTGAGTCGTACTGACCGGCAGGTGCAGGAAAGTCGCCGTAAAGATGACAATCGACGAATTCAAATCTGCAGCAAAGCCATTGATGGATTCCATCTTGAAGATTTTCGTTCCCATCGTAGAAATGATGCGCCAGCCGCCGGCCGATGTCCCCAGCGCCATCGATGTGGCACAGGCGATTTTTACCCATATGGGAATTTCCATAGTTTCAATGTAACCGCCGGACAGTAACGCCAGGGCGATAATGCCCATAGCTTTCTGCGCATCGTTCGAACCGTGGGAAAAAGCCATGAGGCTTGCCGACACGAGCTGCATTTTGCGGAACTGCCGGTTCAGGGTAATAGGAGAAAAATTACGGAAAATCCATAATAGCCCGATCATAACAAAGTACCCCGTTGCAAGTGCCACGATTGGCGATAGAATCAGGGACATGATGATTTTGCTAATCCCCGTTATATCCAGGGCAGCCGGTCCGACGCTGATGGAGACGGCACCGATAACGCCCCCGACAAGAGAATGGGAGGAACTGCTGGGGATACGGTAATACCAAGTTGTTATATTCCAGATAATCGAACCGATCAGAGCGGCTACAATGACTTCCAGACTGATCTGGGATGGGTTGAGGACCAGATCACCGCCAATGGTCTTTGCGACACCGGTACTGATCATGGCGCCGGCAAAATTCAGTGTAGCCGCCATGATAATAGCATGACGGGGCGTGATTGCCCGTGTCGATACACTGGTGGCAATGGCATTGGCCGTGTCATGAAACCCATTGACATAATCAAAAAGAACGGCAAGCAATACGACTGCCCAGATTAACCAATGCTCAGGCATACTTCAATACAACCCTCCTGAACGTGACAACCAAATCTTCACAGTCATCTGTCACGTCTTCGACAGACTGCAGTATTTCTTTCCATTTGATAATTTCGATGGGATCTTTGCATTCGGCAAACAGCTTTGCCATTTCTTCGTGATAGAGGTCATCACAATCCTGTTCCAGTTTCAGCACCTTTTTACTGCGTGCTTCTACTTTGAGATAGTTCTTTTTCAAATCCTTCATATATCCGATAGATTTGCGGATTTCCTTCATCGCTTTGGCCGTAATGACCGTCATCTGTTTAGTTCCTTCCGTAGCCTCGCCGACCTTGTACATCCACATTTTATCCATGATGTCATTAATGCTGTCTACAGTCGCATCCAGCTGGTCTATTAGCTGCTGGATATCTTCCCGGTCCATGGGGGTAATAAACGTTTTTTGCAGCCGTTTCATCGTTTCGACTACCAGTTCATTTGCCTTTGTCTTCAGATCAAAAATCTGATGCATGGCGTCTTCTGTAGGGATTTCCCGATTCATGGCCTGACGCAGCAGATCAGCTGCTTCATAGCTGATACGGGCATGTTCGTCGAGCAAGGTGAAAAACTTCTCTTCTTTCGGCTTTAAATGGAATGCCATAGTCGTCCAATCTCCTCATTTTTACAAGTACATACCGGCCGTAGAATTTACAAAAACATGACGCATTTATCGTCAAAATTTTACAATGGCCTACTTTGCATTATATCATATGCGCTTTTTTTATTCTACATAATCGTTTTACTTTTCATAATTTCTGATGCATTATTTTAAACCAGTATTTCTTATCTTTATTATTTACAAAAAAGAAAAGTCTCCAATCGCCTAAAAAGAAAAGGGGAAATGGAGACTTTAATATGATATATAAAATTTACAATATCATTTACTGATATCCTATGGATTATTTGATGACAGCCTTATGGATGATTTCCAGGAAATCACCGGCTTTCAGGCTGGCACCGCCGACCAGTCCGCCATCAATGTCGGGGCAGGCTGTCAGTTCTGCTGCATTTTTGCCTTTAACGCTGCCGCCGTACAAAATGGATACATCCTGTGCAGCTGTGTCATCATAGAGAGCTGCCAGCTTTTTGCGGATAATGTCGCATACTTCTTCTGCCTGAGCAGCCGTCGCCGTTTTGCCCGTCCCGATAGCCCAGATAGGTTCGTAGGCGATGACCACTTTCGTTATATCAGCTGCCGCAATATCTTTCAGGGCGTTTTCGATCTGACCTTCTATCCAGGACTGCATAATACCGCCTTCACGCTGGGCTAGCGTTTCCCCACAGCAGAGAATCGGCGTGAGTCCATGGGCTAGTGCAGATTTAACTTTCAGATTGACCGTTTCATCCGTTTCATTGTTGTATTCCCGCCGTTCCGAATGGCCGATGATGACATGGCTGACGCCGATATCTTTTAACATAGCCGGCGATACTTCGCCTGTGTAAGCGCCGTTGTCCAGCCAATGCATATTCTGGGCAGCGACATGTACAGCCGTTCCTTTTGTCAGTTCTACAGCCATCGGCAAATAGGGAAATACGGGGGCGATGACAATATCTGTCTGTTCCGCACCAGTAAGTCCCTGTACGAGAGCCGTGATGGTTTCCCGCGTTTCTTTTCCGGTGTGATTCATCTTCCAGTTACCTGCAATAATTGTTTTTCTCATCTCGAAAACTCCTTTGCGACTGATATAAGTAGATTTATTTATCACTCAGCGATTCTATACCGGGCAGCTTCTTGCCTTCCAGATATTCCAGGGAAGCGCCGCCGCCAGTAGAGATATGGCTGATCTGATTAGCAAGGCCTGTTTTATTTACAGCCGAAACGGAGTCACCGCCGCCGACAATGGAAACCGCCTGGGAATGAGCTACTGCACGGGCAACAGCTTCTGTGCCCTTTGCGAAGTTTTCCATTTCAAAGACTCCCATCGGACCGTTCCAGACGATGAGTTTCATCGGTTCCAGTTCACGGGCAAACAGTTCCTGTGACTTTGTACCGATATCGAGGATCATCCAGTCTTCCGGCACGGCATCAGCCGGTACGACTTTATGAGCCGCATCGTTAGAGAACGTTTCCGCTACATTCACATCGACGGGCAGCAGCAGTTTCTTTCCTTCGTCTGCTGCCTGGGCGATAAGTTTCTTCGCCAAATCGATTTTATCGGCTTCTACCAGAGACTTTCCAATACCATACCCCTGGGCTGCCAGGAAGGTGTTGGCCATGCCGCCGCCAATAATCATGACATCGACTTTGGGCAGCAGATTGGAAATGACTTCAATCTTATCGGAAACTTTGGCACCACCAATGATTGCTGCGAAGGGGTGTGCCGGATGATCGACGGCACCACCGATAAAGCGGATTTCTTTTTCCAGAAGGAAACCGGCTGCCATAGGAAGAAAAGCGGCAATACCGGCTACGGATGCATGAGCGCGGTGGCAGCATCCAAAGGCGTCGTTGATGCCTACATCGGCCAGAGAAGCCAGCTTGCGGGAGAATTCCGGATCATTCTTTTCCTCTTCCCCGTGGAAGCGCAGGTTTTCCAGGAGCAGGACCTGGCCCGGCTGCAGTGCCCCGGCCATAGTTTCCGTTTCGGCTCCGATGCAGTCCGGTGCCATCTGCACGGGAATCCCCAGCAGTTCCGACAGGCGGGCTGCCACCGGTTTTAAGGAATATTTTGCAACGGCCTTTCCCTTTGGCCGGCCCAGATGGCTGGCCAGGATGACCGCAGCCTGATGGTCGAGGAGATAGCGGATTGTCGGCAATGTTTTCTGGATCCGTGTATCGTCGGTGATAACGCCATTTTCATCAAGTGGCACGTTGAAATCAGCGCGGACAAATACTTTTTTCTTATCTACATCTACATCAGTAATTATTTTTTTCATAGTAGTCTCTCCTCTCGTCAGTCGAGACCCTGGGATGTGAGGTATTTCACCAGTTCGACGACGCGGCGGGCATATCCCCATTCATTATCATACCAGGAGACAATTTTCACCATGCCTCCGTCCATGACCATATTCAGGGGGATATCGATGGTCGTCGTATTTTCATTGCCGCGGTAATCAACCGAAACGAGTTCATCTTCGTTAGTATCGATGATGCCTCTGTATTTCCAAGCAGCGGCTTTTTTGAAGGTGCTGTTCAAATCTTCCAGGGTAACGTTTTTATCTTCTAATTCCAGGACAATATCCACAATGGAGACATCCGGTGTCGGTACGCGGACTGCCCGGCAGCTCAGTTTGCCTTCGAATTCCGGCAGGACTTTGGTAATGGCTTCGGCAGCCCCGGTCGTCGTCGGAATGATCGACATGCCCGCTGCCCGGGCGCGGCGGAAATCTTTATGGGATACGTCGAGTATTTTCTGGTCCGTCGTGTAGGAATGGATGGATGTGGTCATACCGCGTCTGACACCATACGTATCATTCATCAGTTTCAGGATAGCAGCCAGACCGCAGGTTGTCATAGAAGCGCCGGAAATGACGTGGTGCTTCTTGGGATTGTATTTATCTTCATTGACGCCAAGGACAATCGTAATGTCATCGATGGTGGATGGTGCCGTAATGATGACTTTTTTTACGCTGCCTCCCAGGGGAAGACGACTCTGGGAACTCGCCGTGCGGCGGCCGGCATATTTGCCCGATGATTCGATGATAATCTGGGCACCGAGAGCATCCCAATCGACATCTTTCACATCTTTCTGCTGAAACAGCGGATAGGCTTTCCCATCAACGATGATGTGGCCCGTATCATAGGTCACGTTATTTTTCAATGTGCCATAGATGCTGTCATATTTCAGAAGATGGGCCATCTGTTTCGGAGAACCGATATCATTGATGCCGACGATTTCGATTTCATCCTGATAGCGCTGGGCAATCTTAAAAAAACTTCTGCCAATACGCCCAAATCCATTAATACCTACTTTTACCATGCTATACACCCTTTCCTCATTATCATATCATCTTCAGGATTTGTTCTGCGGCTCCTTCATCTGTAACGAGGATTCCTGTACGGCAGGCACGCATCACCGCAAGGATAGCTTCAGCCTTGCTAGTTCCGCCTGCGACAGCTATAACATGTGGATGTTTTTTTATGTCTTTTAAAGAAATACCGGCATTGCTCGTCACGTGGACGACATGACCATCGAGACTGCAATAGCAGCCCAGGGACTCGCCACAGGCCATGAGCTCCTTCAACGCATGCGTTTCTACCGTTGTCAAGCCGCGCCGTTTTGCCATCGTATCGGCCCGGCCTATGCCGAACAGGACAATCTGGGCCTTTTGTGCCAGAGCTACATTTTCCCTCGCCTGTTCATCCGCATCAAGCATGAGGTGCAAAGCCGACTGGCTCAGCCCGTCCGGTATATGGACCATCCGGTACGTACCATGCGTCTTGACCGCTACGTTGGCGGCAATATAATTGGCCTGGAATTCGACGTGATTGCCAATGCCGCCCCGGGCCGGCACAATGACCGGTCCCGCCGTGCTTTCTGGCAGGCAGCGTGCTACTTCGGCCATGGTCGAACCGCCACTGATTGCGACGATTGCCCCCCGCGTGAGCAGGTCATTCAGGAGCAGGGCTGCCTGACGCCCCATTTCTTCACAGGCCGCTTTATCGGTATCACAATCGCCCGGTACGATATATACTTCTTTCAACTGCAGGTGCTGACAGAGCCGGCGCTGCATATCATCGACATTATTCAGGCGCAGGAAACATTCCAGTAAATCCGGCATGAGTCTGCGTCCTTCCGGCTCAAGGGCAATCCCCATGGTCGTAAAACGCACGAGGCCACTTCGCCGCAGCACATCCACATGTGCCCGTACTACTCGTTCAGATAATCCCGACAAGGCGGCCAGAGACCGGCGCCCGACGGGTTCCGCATCAGAAATATGACGGAGCAGCAAATATCTTTCTTTGATGGTCCCCATTACATCGGGGGCTATTTTGCGAAAGACATTGAGAGTCTTTTCTTTCATCTTTTCCTCCCTTTTGCTGCCTGTCATGATAGTCTTTAAATACCTTTCGTTGCCATATAGGCCGCCAGGTCATTGACGCGGAGAGAATATCCCCATTCATTATCATACCAGGCAACAACTTTAATCATGTCGCCTTCGACAATCTGTGTATCTAGCGAATCGACAATGGAGCTATGGGGATCGCTGATATAATCGGAAGAAACGGTAGCGTCTTCTGAATAGGCCAGTATGCCTTTCAGCGGGCCTTCCGCCCATTTTTTCAGGGCACCGTTCACTTCTTCTACGGTTACTTTTTTCTGCAGGATAGCTACGAGGTCGGTCATCGAAACGTTCGGTGTCGGGACGCGCAGAGCCATACCGGTAAACTTGCCTTTCAATTCAGGCAGGACCAGGGCAACGGCCTTGGCTGCACCGGTAGAAGTCGGAATAATAGACTGGGTAGCGCAGCGGGCACGGCGCATATCTTTATGTACGCCATCGACGAGAAGCTGATCGTTCGTATAGGCATGAACCGTCGTCATCATACCACGGACGATACCGAATTCGCGGGACAGCACTTTGGCTACAGGAGCCAGGCAGTTTGTCGTACACGAACCGTTCGAAATAATACGGTGTTTTTCCGGATCGTACGTTTCTTCATTGACACCCATGACGATGGTCGTATCAGGATTTTTGCCCGGCGCCGTAATGATGACGCGTTTGGCACCGCCTGCCAGATGTTTGGATGCCGATTCGCGGTCTTTGAATTTACCTGTCGATTCGACTACTACATCTACACCCAGTTTTTTCCAGGGAATATCAGCCGGATCCGTATGATTGGTCACGGGAATGCGGCGCCCGTCAATAATCAGTTCACTCGTTCCTTCATCGTATGATACATCGTGGTTCCACGTACCATGCACGGTATCGAATTTTAATAAATCCGCCATGATAGGACCAACGGAACGGTTATTGATAGCCGCGATTTCGATTTCCGGCTGCAGCAGGGACGTGCGGAGTGTGCACCGGCCAATTCTGCCAAAGCCACTGATACCTATTTTTACTGTCATTATGCTTCCTCCTTACACATAATCCAGGTAGCTATGCCTGACCGTCGGATATTCGGACAGACTACACCTCTTTTAAGTTCTACAGCTATAGTGTATACTACAATCCATAATTTGTAAATTATTTTTTCCTGTTATGGTTGTGTGAGGAGGAAGCAGTGCACTATATAGGCACTATATAAGTAAGTTTTTCGTATTTAGAATATTATTTTATCCATTTTATATATACTATTTTATGTTTTATGAGCTATTTTATGAATGAAGCAGATTGTTACCAGTCATTTCCGGTGGCACCGGCAGTCCGGCAAGATGGAGCAGCGTCGGCGCGACGTCGGCCAGTTTGCCATCATTCAGAACATCATGCTGATGGCAGCGGCTGACTAAAATGCAGGGAACTTTATTTGTCGTATGTGCCGTATAGGGCGAACCGGTCACAGGATCTGCCATCTGTTCGGCATTGCCATGATCGGCAATGATCAGTACTTCGCCACCAGCCTGCTGCAGTACTTCTACAATACGGCCGACACAGGTATCGACTGTTTCAACGGCTTTGATGGCCGCCGGAATGACACCCGTATGTCCTACCATATCGGCATTGGCAAAGTTCAGCATGATCATGTCATATGTCCCCGACTGGATTTGTTCGATGACCTTATCCGTCACGACAGGGGCACTCATTTCTGGCTTCAGATCATACGTAGCAACTTTAGGAGATGGAACGAGGATCCGGTCTTCACCGGCGTTCGGCGTTTCATTGCCTCCGTTGAAGAAATAGGTCACATGAGCATATTTTTCCGTTTCAGCGATGCGCAACTGTTTCTTCCCTGCTTTGGCCAGCACTTCGCCCAGTGTATTGACGATGGTTTCCTTATCGTAGGCAATGTGAACAGGCAGGCCGTCTTCATAACGGGTCATAGTCGTAAAGTAGATATCCCGTTTTTCTGGCCGGTCAAACCCCTTGAAATCAGGAGCTACAAAGGCTTCTGTCAGCTGCCGTGCCCGGTCGGGACGGAAATTAAAGAATATGACACTGTCTCCATCGGCAACGGGCTGATGGCAGAGGACGGACGGCACGACGAATTCATCGGAAACATCCGCTGCATAAGAATCGCGCAGGCAGGACCGGACATCGGCTGCTTCGACACCTTCGCCGAAGGCAATGGCCCTGTACGCTTTTTCAATGCGGTCCCACCGTTTATCCCGGTCCATAGCATAATAACGGCCGCTGATTGTCGCGATGGTTCCCGTGCCAAGACGGTGGCATTCGTCTTCCAGTTCCTGGAGAAACGGGCCGGCACTGCGGGGAAGGACATCGCGGCCATCCAGGAAAGCATGGATAAAAACCTTTTTCAGACCGTATTGGCGGGCCATTTCCAGCAGGCCGAAGAGGTGTTTTTCACTGCTATGTACGCCTCCGGGCGACACGAGGCCCATGAGGTGAAGAGCTGAATGACGATCCCGGGCATTTTCCATGGCTCCCACCAGTGCTTCTTTTTTGAAGAAAGCACCCGTTTTAATATCGTTTGTAATTTTCGTCAGTGCCTGATAGACGACCCGGCCGGCTCCGATATTGAGATGTCCCACTTCGGAATTTCCAATCTGGCCTGCCGGAAGTCCTACGGCTTCGCCAGACGCTTCCAGGTGAGAATGGGGATAGTCATGCCACAAGCGCGGCAGCACCTTTAAATCAGCCATGGCCACGGCGTTATCTTTTTTTTCATCACGGCATCCGAACCCGTCCATGATGATCAGCATTACTGTGTGTTTTTGTGTCATACAGAATATCTCCTTACTATAAATTAAAAAGGGCAGGGAATGAATCCCTGCCCTCATTATAATATGTACTTCGCTGCCTTTCCAGCCGTGGCAGGCATCTATCCGGTATGATTGTCTCAGTGTTTGCTGTTATAGGCATTCATGATCTGAATCAGATCCAGTACTTTATTAGAATAACCAATTTCGTTATCGTACCAGGAAACGAGTTTGACAAATTTGTCTGTCAGAGCAATGCCGGCCTGAGCATCAAAAATGGAAGTGAGCGGGCAGCCGAGGAAGTCCGACGATACAAGCGGTTCATCGGTATAACCGAGGATACCTTTGAGTTCGCCTTCTGCTGCTTTCTTAACGGTAGCGCAGATTTCGTCATACGTTGCCGGTTTCTTCAGGTTGACCGTAAGGTCTACGACAGAAACGTCCAGAGTCGGTACACGCATGGACATGCCGGTCAGTTTGCCATCCAGTTCGGGAATGACCTTGCCAACAGCTTTGGCAGCACCCGTCGTGGAAGGGATGATATTCCCTGTTGCAGCACGGCCGCCGCGCCAGTCTTTGGCAGACGGTCCATCGACCGGTTCCTGTGTAGCTGTGACGGAATGAACAGTCGTCATCAGGCCCGATTCGATGCCGTAGGCATCATTGATGACTTTGGCCAGCGGTGCCAGGCAGTTCGTCGTGCAGGAAGCATTGGAAACGATTTTCTGGCCGGCGTACTGATCCGTATTGACACCACAGACGAACATATCTGCCTGTTTGCCATCTTTGCCTTTTTTGGAAGGAGCTGAAAGGACGACGTATTTGGCACCGGCCTGTAAATGCTTTTCTGCCAGTTCCGGAGTCAGGAACCGTCCCGTCGATTCGACGACATATTCGGCACCGACTTCGTCCCATTTCAGATTAGCCGGGTCTTTTTCCTGGGTAACGCGGATATGCTTGCCATTGACAATGAGTTCATTCTTTTCTACATCCGCTTCTACTTTGCCATGAAAGCGGCCATGCATGGTATCGTATTTCAAAAGATATGCCATGTAATCTACATCACAGAGATCATTAATTGCTACAATATTGATGTCATCCCGCTTCATGGAAGCACGAAAAACCAGACGTCCGATACGGCCAAACCCGTTAATGCCAACATTAATCATGAGAATACACTCCTTTTTTAAACTATAGGCACATCGCTAATGGATGTTTGTAACTTCTTTGTTCTTACAATGTCATTATGCCACATCGGGAACAATAATGCAATGCCATGGTCGTTTTATGTCCCACTTTTACGGTAAAAAAACAGACCTGCTACTGCAAGCCTGCTTTTGCTGCCATCATCCCAGCATATTCTTTGATGGCCAGACATGAGTCGAAAAGGACGATGGACTGGGGAATAAAGGAAAATAACGATAGGCGGTATGTATCTGTCGTGCGGTAATCACAGGGATAAGGGGTAACATTCATGCCTTCACGGGTGAAAAATCCGATGGCCCGCGCCATATGGAAGCCACTGGTCACGACGATAGGATGATGCCAGCCATGAGCATCACATAGCTCTCTGGCGAACCGGGCGTTTTCTGCCGTGTTGCGGCTTTTTTCATCACTGATGATGTCCTTCTCCTCTACTTCCAGAGACAGCAGCATCCGTTTTTCAATAGCAGCTTCGTTGGCATCACCGGCAAACACGACGCCACCGGAAAGGAGAATGGGAATGTGCAGCGCCTTCTGGATGCGCACGGCTGTCAGAAACCGATGGGACGCTGCAAGGCCCAGCTGGCCCGTTCCGTCAAAATCAGGCACGCCAGCCAGGGAACCTCCTCCCAACAGGATAATGACATCCCCGTCGAGCTGATCCAGGGGCGGCTGTTCATACCGTGTTTCCAGAGGATGAACAAACAGATGGCTGACGGGCTGGATGGAAAGACCATAAAAACAGAGCACGGTTACGAGCAGAGCCCAGCGGCCGGCAGCACGCTTGCGGAACATATATATAAGAATGGCAAATAAGGTAAGAAATACGCCGCCTAAAGGCAGAATCCACATATACAGCCATTTAATCACATACAACATGACCTATTCTTCCCTTCCCTTTTTTGTTACATCCAGAAGGATGACGCCGCCTTTACGCTTATAGCCGCTGTTCCACAACTCTTCCAGGGAAAACCAGCGGAAGCTTCCATAAGTTACGAGTTTGACCAGGAACGTATCTTCGTACTGGACGTACCCCGCCAGCCAGAACCAGTGCCAGACATAGGCGGCCAGATCCGGATTGGCATGTTTTAAATTGAGATAGGGGACAGGAAGATTATGATCTATTTCCCATTTTACAGCGCTTTCCAGCTCTTTCAGCGGGCAGTCACTGTACAAACCATGCATGGTGATACGTTGTTCACCGACGGACCGCAGATAGTTGCTGTATCCCTGTATCCACAATTCCAGCGTATCGATACCATTCTGTCGCGGACGCAAGAATGGTTTCATAATCTGTGAAAAATTAATATAATCCTGAGCCGTCAGATGATGAATGTCATACGGATACAAACGACTGAACCCCTGATTGAGGTCCAGATAAATACTGACATCACAGGCCGTCACGGCCCCGCAGCCACCAATATTCATCCAGTGGTCAGTGAAGAGTTCCTGATTATATCCATAGTAATTGCCAACTTTAAACAGTGGTAATTCTTTCATTGCTATCATCCCTGTCCTAAAAGAGTACCAAAATGGTCTTTTTTATTATAACACATTTCTCCGTACGACGGCATCCCTATTATCGGAAATGAAAAAAGGTGCTGCCGCACAATACGTGTGCAACAGCACTTCTTTATCTGGTGGAGATGAGGAGAGTCGAACTCCTGTCCGTAAATGCCGCCCCATGAACTTCTCCGAGCGCAGACCTTGTTAGTTATCTCGAGCAGTTGTCGTACAAGGACAAACTAGACTGACTCCAGCCTGTGAGTTTCCCGTTCCAGCCACCAGGCAGAGCTGAAAGGTATCCCGCTAAGTGACGTCCCATCCCTGCCCGCAGGATTAGCAGAAAGGGACGTTAGCTGCGCTTAGGCAGCTAAAGCAAAGTTTTCTTCTTTAGCGTTTAATTTAACGTTTTCACCGATTTACGGGCAGATGACACCCCGGCTCGCTATTCATGATACAACCATCCACGTCGAAACCTTTACATCCCCGTAAAGGTATACACATTACTGTGTACATTATAGTATATCATAGGAAAAACAATTTACAAGTCTCAAATACCATATTTTTTTTGCAGAACGAGGCCACTTACCAATACATTACATTCACTTTTTTAGCCGTGTACTGTTGTTCCAGCATGGCGACATGAGACAAAAAGGCTGGATCATCGAAATATTTTGCTTCATGAGGACAATGCCGGATACATCGCTGGCATTTGATGCATGTGCCCGTGATGACAGATGGATTCTCCCGTGATATAGCTCCCATAGGACAGTTTCTGGCACAGATTCCGCATTGAACACACCGGTCTTCCCGGGTTTTTGGACGGGCTTTAAGAAATTTCGCCGGTTTTCCATCAATTCCCTTTGGAATATAGTACGGGGCTGCTGCATCGCCATCTACAGATACCACGTCTGGCATATCCATCCTGTCCCGGATTTTTTCGGCCGTCCTGTCAGCCAACTGCCGGACATCAGCCAGATCCCGTTCATCGGGTCGTCCGGGAGCCAGCCGGTCTGAAAAGGCATGGGTCGCAACAAAAGCCCCAGCAGATATAGGACAAAAATTATTCTTCTGCAACAGGTTACACAACTCCGCCAGGGAATTGTCAAAAGACCGGTTGCCAAAGGTCACGAGCGCCACGGCCCGCGTCCCCTGCCCGTGAAAGTTTTCTGTATAAGCTGGCAGTATTTTATTGGGCAGCTTTCCCGCATAGGTCGGACCTGCTGCGATGACCAGATCATGAGGGCCAAAGGTATATGCTGTTTTCCGTTCTTCCGGTAAATCGAGAGAGATTTCATGAAGTGGTACGGAAAGCAATTCTGCCAGACGGGCGGCACAGTACCGGGCTACCTGCCTGGTCTTGCCCGTCGGGCTGAAAGATATGGTATAAATCTGTTGAATCAGCATCATTTTTTCCTCCTTTATCGAAATTTCACAGGTTTGCTGCTGATGAAATCCATCGGCATTCACTCTTCTATTTTTTTCGTGCCATGAAGTGTCCGTATGGTTCCTCTATCAAGAGAATACCCATCAGACGTCAGGTCCAGATTGGGCATTACAGTAGATACTCCGTCAATGCCCATGAGGCTGGTCATGACATCGTACAGCAAATCATTCGTCCAATAAGCATCCCGATGATTCCGCAGCGTATCAACTATTTTCGGATATTCCTGGATAAATGTATCACTGAAAATCATGACAAAGGGAATGTGACTCATAGCATAGGTGAATTTTGTCGCTTCGTGAAAATACCCCAGATCCACTTCTTCTCCATGGTCAGAAACATATACGAGTCCCTTAAACCGGGGCTCCGCCTTAATCCGGTCATAGATTTTCTGCAAGACATAATCCGTATAACCCACGGCATTGTCATACTGATCGATACGTTCATTTTCTCCATGAAAAACATTCCACTTCGTCGGATACCTGTCCCCATATGACCCATGACAGCCCATGAGATGAATGACAATCAGGGCATTGGAAGAGTCCTCCAGATTTGGGATCGTATCGGCCAGTACCTCATCAAAATAGTTCGTCCGGCAATCTTCCGTCCCGTTCCGCTCATTGAGCCACACCTGATAATCAGCCGTGCTGGCAATTTCGGCAACTGGTGTATCCCAGGCACCGTAATCTCTCTGATTGCTCAGCCAAACCGTATCATACCCGGCTGCTTTGGCTACTTCCATAAGAGAACAGGCATCTTCCAGGGAAATATTATTATACTGGTTTTTCTCACTCAGGGCATAGGTCAGGACAGGTACAGTAAGGCTATGATTCGAGTAGGCATGAGTAAACAGTATGGTATTCGTTTTTTCAGTCTGTTGTAATAACCAGGGCGTATCCGGCCGGTCATATCCATAGGCCTGCATGTGGTCCCGGTTTTCCGATTCACCAATGACCAGCACGAATATGCCGCCTGACGATGAAATCCTCAGATTCTGCAGCGATTGCAATCTTTCCTGCCGCACTGCTTTTGCCTGTCCATATTTCTGATATTCCTGCAACACATTTTCCGTTTCATCCATAATCCGCACGGGCAGATAACTGGATGACTGCTCCATAACGCAGAAGCCTGCCGCCAGTGTAACCAGGACCAGCAATAGTTGTCCCCAGAGTGGATACCGGCTCTGCTTTCTGCCAGCATCGTGCAGTATATACATCATGGCAGAAACTACCGACAGCAGCATCGTACCCGTCACACACCATAGGAATATATTCTGGTCTTTTAAATAAGACATAGCTTCGCTGCCGTTGGTCTGAAACAAAGTAAGGACAATCGCCGACGACAACACATGTCCACTGACTACGTAGTATCCCCAGAATAAGAGTGGTATGAGCAGAAAAACAGCACCTAGCAAATATACCGTACCCAGGCAGAAACGCCGCAAGTGGGAAAACCGCACCTGCCCGGCCATGATTCGCAAAGAAAAAATAGTGAGAAATGCTGCAGTTCCCATGACAAAAGCATGAGCAATCTCTTCATGCAGGATTCGCTGACCAGACAATAGTGGAATAAAAGCGGCTGACAATACAATCCCATTATAGAGTATCATCGTCTGTACCCATTTTTTATCATACTGCCATGCTGTCAGATTTCCTGCCACGAGGAGGGCACAGATAGCAGCACTGTCATAAAACCGGTACGGTGATAAATCCGGAACCATCCACTGGCAGACACCATAACACAACAAATATACGACGGCACTGGCTATCCCCTTTATGATTTCATTACAGCGGCCATATCTATGAAAACGAAAAACCATGAATCACATCTCTCCAGTCATGCGAAATCTATGAAAGAAACCGCATTTATATATCTCATTATATCATACTCCAGGAGTGCGATACAGCCTGTTAGTACGGGAGTTCATAATGCATACATTTATTTGTCCAAAAGCAGATATTTCCCAGAAAAAAGGACTGTCCGAAAAATACAGACAATCCTTTTGAAAATTCCTGATATGCTATTCTTCTATACGTTTTTTCCCATGCAATGTCCGGATTGTATCTTTTGTCATATCGTATGAACTTACACGTCTATGTGACATGTGTTGCGCAGGTATTGCCGGACTTCTCCCTGTATGTAGAGGGAGCCCACTATGCAGAGTACCTGTCCTTCCTGCACGGCAGCAAAGGCCTTATCCAATCCGTGGACAATGCTGTCCGCCCAGTCGGCCCGGCATGGCAGGATTTTTGCCATTTCTTCCGGATCAGACGTACGCGGTGTCGGTGCTGGTGCGCAGACGACATAATCATCGTCATGGAACAGTTCATGCACCATCTGGGTATAATCTTTATCGGCAAGGACCGAAAAGAGAAATACCCGCTTTCTGTCCCCAAATACATCACTGTAAGTCTGACAGAACGTATCGATACCGGCCGGGTTATGAGCTCCATCGATAACAACGTCTGTTTCTCCGGCCCGCAGGACCTGGAACCGCCCGGGCCATTTCACATGGTGAAGGCCCTGTTCAATAGCCGTACGGGTCAGTCTCTTTTCGTGACGGGCCAGGAGCAGCAGCGTCATGGCGGCCGCTCCGCAATTCACACGCTGGTGTTTCCCTAACAGAGGCAGTGTCGTCGTGATGGCAAAGCCATAGGGTTCCCGTACTGTCACCATCTGCCCGGCTGCCGGATCTTCCGGACCGGCATTGCCAATGACATCGAAACTATGCTTATAGGCATAGAGCCGGCTGTGTTTGTGATAGGCCGTACGGGCAATGACCGAAAGGGCCGGTTCTTCCGCCGTCGTGACGACAGGGACGCCCTCTTTTATAATGCCCGCTTTCTGTGTGGCAATCTCTTCTATCGTATTGCCACAGTATTTCATGTGGTCCATGGCCACATTGGTGATGACCGAGACTTCCGGTATGATGACATTGGTCGAATCGAGAAGGCCGCCGAGCCCGACCTCGATGACGGCATATTCGACACCGGCTTTGGCAAAATGCCAGAAAGCGGCGGCCGTAATCATTTCAAACTCCGTCGGACGTTCCATCCCTTCTGCTGCCATGGCTTCGACTTTCTCCCGGACGACAGCGACAGCAGTGGCAAAGTCAGCACGGGAAATATCATCGCCGTTAATATGTATCCGTTCGGTGTATTCTTCCAGATGGGGCGACGTGTACCGGCCAGTCCGGAAACCAGCTTCACAAAGAGCACTGGCTATCATGGCCGTGACAGACCCTTTGCCATTGGTTCCAGTAACATGAATCGTCTTATATTTTTTCTGGGGATTGCCCAGTCGGTTCAGGAGTTCCTGAATCCGGCCCAGGCCCAATTGTACACCAAACACGCTGGCATGCTGGATATAATCAATTGCTTCTTCGTAGGTCATGAGCGCCTCTTATAATTTAGCCAGATCTTCCATACGTTTGGTAAGGGAGGCCATCTTGTCCGTATAATCAGCCAGTTTGGCTTTTTCTTTTTCTACGACAGCAGCCGGTGCTTTGCCGAGGAATCCCGGATTAGACAGTTTTTTCGAAAGGCGGTCGATTTCCTTCTGGAGTTTGTCCTGTTCTTTCTTGACACGGGCCGTTTCTTTTTCTACATCGATAAGGTCTTTCAGCTGCAGATAGACTTCAATACCCGGTACGACGGTTACAACGGCATTTTCCGGTTTGGCCGCATCAGGAGCCAGCAATGTCACCTTATCGGCAAAGGCCAGTGTATGGAAATACGATTCATACTTGCGCAGTGTCTGAGCCATGCCTTCATCGGACGGTACCATGATGACCGGAGCTTTTTTGCCCATCGGCACGTTGGATTCGGCACGCATATTGCGGATGCCCTTGATGGCTTCCATAATGACGTTCATAATGGCGGCATCGGCAGTAAATTCCAGGTCGGCTCTGGGCTGTGGCCACGGTGCCACGATGATGCTTTCCCCATCGTGGGGCAGATGCTGCCAGAGATGTTCTGTCACGAAAGGCATGAACGGATGGAGCATTTCCAGTGTGTGCGTCAGGACATAGACCAGTACGTACTGTACAGTCTGCTTGCTGCGCTGGTCATCCGATTTATACAGGCGCTGTTTAGCCAGTTCAATATACCAGTCACAATAGGAATTCCAGATGAAATCATACACTTCGTCAGCGGCGTCGCCGAGTTCGAATTTATCGAGATTAGCCGTAACCTGGCTGACCGTATCGTTGAAAGAGGTGAGAATCCAGCGGTCAGCTAAGGTAAGATCATCAGCAGACGGCTTGAAACCGGGGTCATAATCTTTCAGATTCATGATGACGAATTTGGATGCATTCCAGATTTTATTGGCAAAATTCCGGTTGGCTTCGACCCGTTCCATATAAAAGCGCATATCATTACCCGGCGTATTGCCCGTTACCAGAGTAAAACGCAGTGCATCCGCGCCATACTGTTCGCAGACGCCCAGAGGATCGATACCGTTTCCCAGTGATTTGCTCATCTTGCGGCCCTGGCTGTCCCGGACGAGGCCATGGATGAAGACGTCGTGGAAGGGGATTTCTTTCATGAATTCGCAGGTCATGAACATCATGCGGGCTACCCAGAAGAAAATGATGTCATAGCCCGTAACCATGACGCTCGTTGGGAAAAATTGTTGGATATCTTCCGTTTTTTCCGGCCAGCCCATTGTCGAGAACGGCCAGAGGGCCGAACTGAACCACGTATCGAGGACATCGGGGTCCCGATGGATATGTTTGCTGTGGCAATGCTGGCATTCGGTGATATCTTCACGGCTGACGGAAATTTCACCGCAGTCATCGCAGTACCAGGCCGGAAT
>NZ_DGXL01000012.1:26120-47049 GCF_002395615.1 Megasphaera sp. UBA4233
CTGGCGGCTGATGCACCAGTCATGAACATTTTCCATCCAGTGATTGTATGTCTTGCTGAACCGTTCAGGAATGAACCGCGTCTTTCCTTCAGCGACGGCATCGATAGCGGCTTTGGTCAGTGGTCCCATCTTGACAAACCACTGTTTCGTCGAAAACGGTTCGACAATCGTCTTGCAGCGGGAGCAATGACCGACAGAGTGGGTCAGCGGTTCAATGTGATCGAGGAGGCCCAGTTCCTGCAAGTCAGCAACAACGGCTTTGCGGCATTCTTCCCGGGTCATACCATCGTATTTAGCTCCGGCTTTATCGTTCATCGTGCCATCGAGATTCATGATCATGATTGATTCGAGGTGATGGCGTTCGCCCATGGCAAAGTCATTGGGGTCGTGGGCCGGTGTAATTTTTACGGCACCCGTACCAAAACCGATATCAACATAATCATCGGCAATGACTTCGACTTCGCGGTTTACCAGCGGTACGATGACTTTTTTGCCGACGTATTTTTTCATGCGGTCGTCTTCCGGGTTGACGGCAACGGCCGTATCGCCCATAATCGTTTCCGGACGGGTCGTGGCAATCATGATGTAATCATCTTCACCGACGACAGGATATTTGACATACCAGAGGCTGCCCTGAACATCCGAATGGTCTACTTCGATATCAGACAATGCCGTATTGCAATGAGGGCACCAGTTGGTGATACGCTGTCCCTGGTAAATGAGGCCTTTTTCATATAAGGTGCAGAATACTTCACGAACGGCACGGGCACATACGGGATCCATCGTGAAGCGTTTGCGGCTCCAGTCACAGGATGAACCGAGACGGCGTACCTGTTTTTCAATGCGGCTGCCATATTTTTCTTTCCAGGCCCAGACCCGTTTCAGGAATTCTTCACGGCCGATATCATAGCGCGTCTTTCCTTCTTCTTTGGCCAGCTGCTGTTCTACTTTGACCTGGGTAGCAATGCCGGCATGGTCTGTTCCAGGGATCCAGGCAACATTGTAGCCTTCCATGCGTTTGAAACGGACGAGGATATCCTGCAACGTATTATCCAGTGCGTGGCCCATGTGAAGCTGCCCCGTAACATTAGGCGGTGGCATGACGATGCTGAATGGCTTTTTGCTCTTATCGGCATCCTGATGAAAATAGCCATTTTTTTCCCAGAAATCATACCAGGACATTTCAATGTCATTCGGTGAATAAGCTCCTAATTCTTCCTTATTCCATTTCATTTGTCTGTTCCCTCCAAAAAGTAAATAAAAAAAGCGCTCTTTCGTCCACTCTTAGGACGAAAGGCGCTTAGTTCTTCCGCGGTACCACCTAAATTGCCGCTCCACGCGGCCTCTTTATAAAACAGATAACGCCTGTCAGACGGGCAGGCCTTTCCTCCTGCCGGCTCACGGGTGACCCGCGATACTCTCTGCCAATGCTCTTTCACCTGTACGGCATCTCTCTGACGCAGATACAAACCGCTTCTTCCGCTCATCGCTTTTATGTTGGTAATAATTGTAGCAACTTTACCCATACCTGTCAAGGGATTTACTATACCTTTCCCTCTTTGAACAAGGTCATCATTTCCATGGTCAGGCTGACCTTTTCTACATCTTCCGGTACTTCATCCCGACTGATCCAGCGGGCAGTTGCCAGTTCTTCGTGATCTACACGCAGCGTATCTTCTCCGTCAAGGTCGCAGAAAAATCCGAACAGGAGCGTGTCGGTGAAACACCAGGGCTGGCTTTTATAGAACTGCAGATTTTTGACGCGGATTCCCACTTCCTCCATGACTTCCCGGTGAACTGTCTCCTCGATGGTTTCTCCAATTTCAGCAAATCCTGCGATGAGAGCCATATTCGTATATTCCCGGCCGGCATAGGTCGATACGAGGATCTTATTTTCATGGCGGACGGCCACGATGACCGCCGGATTGATACGGGGATAATTCATAATACCGCAGGATGGGCAATACAACATCCGCTCTTTTTTGCTATGCTGCAACGGCTGCCCGCAGCATCCGCATAACTGATGATGGCGGTACCATCCGGCCAGTGACAGGCCGGTGACAGAAGCAAATGCCAGGTGCCGTGGTGCCGCATACCGCATATAGCGGATAGGCACATAGGCATATCCTTCTGGAGCTGGCAGCGTACGCCGGGCCAGGAAAAACTGCCTGTCGTCGATGGCAAACAGCCAGATAAAATTATCGGCCTTCCAGCCGGAAAAATCAGAAGCTGCCGGCAGAGTAAAGCTGTTTCCATCCTGCCGTATGAGGACACTTTTTTTATCATAAGACAAGATAAGGGCATTTTCTTCTATGAGAGCAGGCGTAAATTCGTTGTGATACGTATGGGGATGGATATCCTGAATCATATAAACTCCTTACAAAGGAAATGAGGCTGTCCGGTGGCAGCCTCTCTCCGTTTTTATACTTTAATTTACAAATCTGAATATTATTTCGGTATATCTACATAAGTAGCACCCTGATTATCCGCTTTGAGAATATGACCAAAAGATTGGATGCCATACCCGGCAAAAGTAGAAATCATCGCCTCTTCTACCTCTCTTTCCCGTCCGGTTGCAAATGCGATGAGTGTCGAGCCGGAACCACTGATGGTAGAACCCAGGGCACCGGCAGCGATAGCCGCATCCAGTACGTCCTGGCCGTGGGGAATCAGCTGGATCCGATAGGGAACATGGAGCTTATCCTGCAGGCTGTATTTTAGATAGTCATACCGTTTCGTAAAGAAGGAGGACAAAAGGAAACTGACCCGGCTGACATTAAAAACGGCACTTTTATAGTCAATCGTATCGGGCAGCGCCTGTCTCGCTTCTTCTGTAGAAACTTCAATTTCCGGACTGACCGTGATAAAAGACAAATCATCTTCTACAGGCACTGAATTGGTGATAGCTTTGTCATGGACAATGATAGACGATGTCAGTCCTCCATATGTTGCAGGCGCCACGTTATCGGGATGGCCTTCCATCGAATTGGCAATGATCAGTATATCTTCTTTGGTCAGTTTCCGCCCTGTCAGGGCATCTCCTGCCATGATTCCGCCGACGAGGGCTGCCGAGCTGCTTCCCAGCCCGCGTGCCGGCGGGATGCGGTTAATCAGTGTCAGATGACCGGCCGGCAGCGGCTGTCCATTCCGTTTTGCCACGTATGCCATGGCTTCCGATACCAGATTTTCTGCGGGATCGGTCGGGATTTCATTCTGACCCATACCCTTGATTTCGATGGTTATCGCTTCCGCTCCCGGCCGTTCTTCAAACAGTATTTCATTATACAGGGTCAGAGCGATGCCGACGGCATCAAACCCGGAACCCATATTGGCCGATGTGGCCGGAATTTTTACATGTACTTTCTTGGTCATAAACAGCACCTCTAAATTTCAATGACTCTGATTGCATTGGCAACGCGGCGGACGCAGGAAAGAGATGTCACCTTTTTCAGTGAATCCCGCACCAGCCCATCGGCTGATGCATCGATAAGAATTACAATTTCGGCAATTTCCTTCGTTTCATCTTTCTGGATTAGAGAACGGATACTAATACGATTTTCAGCAAATATGCCAGAGATACTGGACAAGACGCCCGGTGCATTATCGACGATCATGCGCAGATAATAAGGAGCACGGATAGAGCGTGGATCCGTCAGTTTCGTATCATGCCAGACATATTTCCGTTTTCCTGTCACGGTAAGGTTAAAATGAAGAATGACATTCATGACATCGCTGACAACCGCACTGGCAGTCGGAAAAGCACCGGCTCCCTGTCCGTAAAACATGACATCACCGACGCAGTTGCCCCGTACATATACTGCATTATAGGCTCCGCCGACATTGGCCAGCGGATGGCTTCTGGGTATAAAGGCGGGGTGGACATTGAGGGAAATCCCATCGTCGTTCTGCTGTGCAATAGCCAGCAGTTTAACGGCATAGCCCATTTCCGATGCATGTTCAATATCCTCATGGGTGATTTTCTCAATGCCTTCGACAGAGACATCGCGGAAAGTAACGGCAGAATGGAATCCCAATGTTGCCAGAATAGCGATTTTCCGGGCCGCATCATATCCACTGACATCATTAGTCGGATCGGCTTCGGCATACCCTTTTTCCTGGGCTTCCTTAAGAGCGGTTTCATAGGACAGGCCCCGTTCCGTCATATTAGTCAGGATATAGTTTGTCGTTCCATTCATGATGCCGATGATGCGTTCGATACGATTACTGTTGAGCGACGAATACATGGGACGGATAACGGGGATGCCGCCGGCTACACTGGCTTCAAACTGGAAATCGACATTGTTTTCCTGACTGAGTTTCAAAAGAGGAATCCCATAATCAGCAATTAGGTCCTTATTGGCACTGACTACGCTCTTCCCGCGCTTAAAGCACTGTTCGATGCATTCTTTTGCAAAATCAGCACTTCCCATAACTTCCACTACGATTTCTATTTCATCATCATTGATAATATCGTTGAAATCGGTAGTAAGAGCAATGGTATCCGGCAAATCCATCTGTTCATATTTCGGTAAATCACGGATGAGTATCCGTTTAATGCTGATATGCGTCTCCAGCTGTTCCTCAATGAGCTGGCCGTTGCGGCTCAATAAATCGACAACGCCTTTACCAACGGTACCGCAGCCTAACAATGCAATTGCAACGTGTTTCATACAGCCCCTCCTTAGGCCTGCCCGATGATATCGACTTTGCTGACTCCCGGCAGTTTATCTAATTTTTTCATTAATTCATCGGCAGAAATATTCATGTTCTTCGTTTCAATGGAAATACTGACATCAGCCATTCCCTGCAGGGGAATCCCCTGATTGATAGTCAGGATGCTGCCGTTGCTGGCTGCGACTGTATGCAGCACCTGGGAAAGTTCGCCCGGTTTATCAAAGATCAGAAGCGATAAGGTAACAATTTTTCCCTGTGTTACGTCGTGGAAAGGGAAAACATAATCTTTATATTTATAGTACGCACTGCGGCTTAAATCCATCATCTTTACCGCTTCATTGATGGTACGGCTCTGATGGTGCTTTAAGATTTCTTTGACGCGGATTGTCTTTTTAATAGCTTCTGGCAGGATATCTTCCCGGACCAGATAGAAGTTATGGTTCGTGTCCTTTTTCATCGTTCATCCCTCCCTAAAAAATAAGAAAACGTCGTCATCAATCCTGGCAGAAGTTTTGTCTTCGGCCGCCAGTTCAGCGTCTGCACAGCCTTTCCATTATCGAGTACGGACCGGTAAATATCGCCGTGCCGTGCGTCTTCGTAGATTACGTCAGACCGTATCTGGGCAAAATACATCAATATTTCTTTCAAGGCATTGATGGTCGTTTCGATTTTCGTACTGATATTGTAAATGCCGCTGGGAACGCCGGCATCCATGGCAGCCATGCTGGCAGCCGCCGCATCCTTGACGTAAATAAAATCCCGTGACTGATTCCCATCGCCATAGATGGTCATAGCGGTTCCCGAGGCCAATGCCCGGGAAAACAGACTGACTACACCGGCTTCCCGGCTGCTTTCCTGCCGTTCGCCATACACATTGGCGTAGCGAAGGACGGCATACGGAAGGCCATACATACGGTAATACAAAGCGGCATATGCTTCTCCTGCCGCCTTGGTCAGTCCGTAAAAAGATTGTGGCTGTACCGGTATCGTTTCATCAGCCAGTCCTGTTTCCTGATTTCCATATACAGCGGCTGATGAAGAAAGAAGTATTTTCTTTACGTCATGTCTGCAGCAGTGTTCTAACACATTAATCAGTCCCAGTACATTGACATCGGCATCTTCCCGGGGATAGAGCATGGAATAAGATACCTGCGTCTGGGCAGCTTCATGAAACACTACATCAAAAACCGTTCCGGCAAACAGACGGTCCAGAGCTTCCGTATCACGGATGTCTCCCTGACAGAACCGGGCTTCCTTATGGATATACTCTTTCCTTCCACTGTTCAGATTATCAAATACCGTTACATCATGACCGGCTTCTATTAAGGTGTCAACGAGGTGTGAACCGATGAAACCGGCACCGCCTGTAACCAATATATTCAATACATACCACTCCCTGTTCCGGTAGATTACGGCAGGTTGCCGTAATGGATGAGTTCAATATGACGTTCTTCAATGAGCTTACGGATGCCCGGTGAAACAATAGCAGCCAATTCATCCTGCCAATGATATCCCCAATGGAATATCTGGCTCAAAACAGCCGTATGGCAGCCGGGATGCATCATCACTTCATGCACGCCAAAAGGCATCTGGCCAATGATATACCGCAGATTCGTTTCATTCATATTTCCGCCATCAGCCATGCCCCAGAAATAATCCGGCATGGTAAATCCGAGATTGCGCGCATCGCGACGGGCCTTCCTCGAAAAAAAAGTCAGCCCATCCCGGCCCAGGGCACGGACCGGATTTGCTGTCCACAACTTGAAGAAATACGATTCGTCAGGGATACGCAGCCGGTGAAGCCCATATTTTTTCATCAGGGCCTGTACGATCACCCAGACCTGGGGTAATACGTGCAGGTGCTGGTGGCTGTCCACATGGGTAATAGTAAGCCCCTGAGACATGATTTTTTCCATCTGCGCATCCAGTTCACGATACAGCTCCTGATATTGAATCTGGCCAGTATATATCCGTTTCATAAATTCGCCATAACTATCGGGGAATAGCCCCCGCCCATCGACAAGACTTGGGACTTCCTGCGGTGATAAAACCGGTGACAGTCCCCCGACCAGACAGAGGTGGATACCAATTCCCAGGCCCGGCCTTTTTTTTGCAACCGTTACGGCTTCAGGAAAAGCCGGACCGGATGCCAGAAGGGATGTGCTCCTCAGGATACCTGTATCAAAGCCTATGGCTACAGCTCGGTTCACTTCCTGATGGATGCCGAAATCATCTGCATTGATAATTAATCTATTCATAATCAGAATCGCCTTTTTTGAACTCATTCATTATTATACACGGACAATTGTTTATTTGCAAGAGACAACTTGTTTTTCTCTGAGAGACGCTTCAGGAAACGAACAGTTCAGTCTGCCAGCTCTTCATACTTTTTCCCGCCGTAACACTGCCAGGCGGCTTCCAGAACACGGCGCTGCCACTCTTTCAGCGGAATACCTGTCTTTACGGCTGCAGCCCGGCAATCATCGTATTCTGCAGAAATATTGGTCACTATATCACCGGACCAGCAGATTTTACAATGAATCGTTTCACCTGACACCGTCACCGTCTGTATAGACCGCCTGCAGGCGATGCGGCTGACAGGAAAATAGCGGACACCTACGGAAGTCGTTTCTTTAAAAATAAGATCGGCTGCCTTTTCCAGGAGTTCTTCCCGGCATAACACGCAGAGCATGGACGCCATCCGGCATTTTTTCATGAGCATCGGCATGGCCCACACATCATTGACGCCCAGGTCCAGAAGACGGCGGAAAATGTATTCCATATTCTGGGGATTCATGTCGTCTATATTTGCTTCCATCTGCCATAGCGTTTCCATACGTGTCACCTCATCCGGTTCAATATATCTGCCAGACGGCCGGCACCGAACCCGTTATCGATATTGACGACAGAGACACCGGCTGCACAACTGTTGAGCATGGCCAGCAGAGCAGACAGTCCATGGAAATTGGCACCGTAACCGATACTGGTCGGTACGGCTATGACGGGCTGGCTCACCAGACCGCCGACGACGCTGGCCAGGGCACCTTCCATACCGGCGACAACGATGACCACGTTGGCTTTGCGTATGTCATCCGCCCGGCTGAGCAGACGGTGAATACCGGCGACTCCCACGTCGTAAATGCGCATGACTTTATTTCCCATGATTTCAGCCGTAAGAGCGGCTTCTTCTGAAACAGGGATATCACTCGTACCGGCAGTTACAACAGCAATGGTCCTGTCGCCATTGACGATGGTCGTGTCCTTGCGCTGATAAACCATGCGTGCCAGGTCATCATACTGTACATCGGGAAAATCGGGGAGCAGCCGTTCATACACTTCTTTAGACGCCCGCGTGCCAATGATGTTATCATACTTCTTCATTAAGAGTGTTAAAATCGTGACGGACTGTTCTACAGTCTTTCCGGCACAATATACGACTTCCGGAAAACCGCACCGTTCCTGACGCGCCAGATCGATATGGGCAAACCCAAGATCTGCCGTCTGCGCTGTATGAGAACTGTCTTTTTCCGCCAGGGCGGCCTGTGCTGCTTCTAGCGAGAGTGTTCCCTTTTTATACTCTTCCAAAATACTGGTTATATCCATACGGCATTACTCCTTAAATCCATTGATTTCCCATGCTTTATACAGGATGATGCCTGCCGAGAGCGATAGGTTGAGTGATTCGGTATCCTGTTTCATCGGTATCGTAATCAGGGCATCACATTGCTGCTGCAACTCGTGGGACAGGCCATTTCCTTCATTTCCAAAAGCTAAAATAACTGGTTTGTCGTACGGCGCATCGGTATACCGCACCGTTCCCAGAGGGGCTGTCCCCAACAGGAGGCGTCCACTTTTCTTACGAAAGGCCATCAGGTCGTCCAGGGTGACGTGCTGTATGACCGGGACCTTGAATATAGCACCCATGGCACTGCGGATTGCCTTGTCATTGTACACATCGACACTGCCCTCGCTCAAAAGGACGGCAGCCCCATTGCTGGCCGCGGCCGTACGCAGAATCGTACCCAGATTACCCGGATCCTGGATATCTTCCAGATAGAGGACGGGCCGGTCAGCCTTCAGTGTATCCAGCGCCTGGAGCGTATATGGAAAAAGCGGCAGCATAGCCGCCATTCCCTGTGGATTTCCCGTATCTTTTATTTTATCATACACGCTGTCAGTTACATGAAAAAATGTCCATCCCAATGTTTCCCCCCGGGACAGGAATGTATCAAATCCTTCATGATGCATTCCCTTTTCTGTAACAAAGCAGATGCCATCCATGACACCTACCTGGATAGCGTCTGACAATAAGCGGAATCCCTCTGCCAAAAACCGGCTTTGTTCCTGCCGTCCTTTTTTCTTTTTAAGTGAATGGGCCATCCTGACCCACTGGTTCTCCCGTGAAGTTATTTCTTTCATCGTCTTCTCCCTGCATCCTGATAAATACAATCCACAGTCCGGGCCCGCCGGCCCTCTTATGTCTTAACGCAAAAAGAGACTGTCGTACAAAGTATTTCTCTTCGTATGACCGTCTCTTGTAGTCTGACTTACGGCATTACTGTTTACTATTATCCTGACGATTGGACTGAAGAAGGCTTTCCCGGTTCTGGCGGATACTGGTCAGCGTCTTTTCCAATGTCGATTCTACATACTTCAGTACGTCGCCGGCATACGTAATAGAACTGCTCTTGAGTTCATCCGAGGACTTCGTAGCACTCATGACAATCTGATTGGCATGTTCCTGTGCCTGCCGTACCAGTTCGCTTTCTTCCGTCAGTTTGGCAATGTAATCTTTGGCCTGGGCAACCATGCTGTCAGCATGACGCTGGGCATCGGCAATAATTTTATCCTTTTCAGCGAGAACTTTTTTTGATTCATCTAATTCCGCCGGCATGGATGCTTTCAAATCATCGATAATCTGGAGAAGTTCTTCCTCTTCGATCATCTTTTTGTTCGTAAAGGGCATCTTTGACGCATTCAGTACTAAACTTTCCAAATCTTCCAACAACTTATCAGAGTTCATGTTGTCCACCCCTATACCTTATATTTATCTTTAAATTTAGTTTTCAAGCGTTGTTCTACATAATCCGGCACCATGCCGTCCAGCTTGCCTCCAAAGCAGGCCAGTTCCCGGATTCCCGTAGAACTTACATACGAATATTTTGTATTGGCCATGATGAATACCGTTTCAATAGCCGGTTCGATCTGTTTCATGAGAAGAGCCCGCTGAAACTCATATTCAAAATCACTGAGTGCCCGGAGCCCGCGGATGATAATCGTAGCCCCATGAGACATGGCATATTCATTGAGCAGGCCTTCAGCACTGGCCACTTCAATATTCGGAATATGTTTAGTCGTTTCCCGCAGCATTTCTTCCCGTTCAGCCATCGTAAAGACAGGCTGTTTCGTCGGATTGCTGAAGACGGCAACAATCAGCTTGTCAACCAGTTTGCTGCCTCGTTCAAATATATCGATATGTCCGTTCGTCACGGGATCAAAACTGCCCGGACAGATTCCGATACGCACAATTATTCCCCTTCCTGACGGCGGCAGATAAAGCTGACGCGCGTTTCTTTTCCATAGGATTTTTCTCTGATAATGCTATACAACGGGTTCTCCGATATATCTTCATGACGGCTGTGCTCCATGATGACCAGGCCGTCAGCAGCCAGCAGCTGATATTGAAAGATAAAAGAAATTGTATCATTCACCAGATTTTTATCGTACGGCGGGTCGGCAAAAATATACTGGAACGTCCGTCCGCGCAACCGCGCCAGCGCACGCCCCATCTCCATACGCAGTACCTCATATTTCCCAGAAAAGCCGCACATCGCTGCGTTTTCCTGAATAAGGCGCTGGGTATAATGATCGATAAACACACAATGGGCAGCACCGCGGCTGAGGGCTTCCAGGCCGAGAGCGCCTGTTCCGGCAAAAATATCCAGTACGGATGCTCCTTCCAGGCCGTAATTAGTCAGAATATTAAACAAACTTTCCCGCGTACTGTCCAGTGTAGGCCGGGTCAGCATACCCTTGGGAGATTTCAATTGTCTGCCTCTGGCGCTTCCGCCTATGATTCTCACATCATCACCTGCTCGTACATGTTAATTATACACGTTTTTCCTTACATATCAAATATAAATCCTGAAACCGGAACAGTTATTTTTTGTGTATCCGTTCTACTTTCAATTCATTGCCATGAAGCAACCGCACGATATTGGCGCGGTGCCTGATAATGACAAACGCAGCTGCCAGAATACCGAATACTACGATTTCCAAAGGTTCATGGAACAGGTACATCGTCACCGGCACCAAAATCGCTGCTACAATAGAACCGAGCGAAACGATCCGCGAAAAAGCGACGACAATACACCAGACAGCAAAGACGATAAGTGTTTCCCACGGTGCCAGATAAAGAATGACTCCCAGGCCGGTGGCCACGCCTTTCCCTCCTTTGAATTTCATGAACAAAGAGCAAGAATGGCCCAGAATAGCCAGAAGGCCGCCGCCGATCATACATAATTCTATCTGATCCGGTGCCAGGAGGATTCCCGCCTGCTGGCCAAGCCAGACGCCGAGAATCCCTTTCGCCGTATCGAGGATAAGAACTGCCAGGCCGCCGGCTTTTCCCAGTACACGATAGGCATTGGTCGCGCCTGTATTATGACTTCCTTCAGTGCGGATATCGGTATGATAAAAGACATTGCCAATGACCAGGCCGCTCGGGAAGGAACCAGCGGCATAGGCCAGGAACAGACAGAGTATACCTTCTATCACGCGTCTTCATCTCCCTTTTTACCTCGCAGGATAAGACGGATAGGAGTTCCTTCAAAACCAAATGTTTCCCGCAGTTTGTTTTCCAGGAAACGGGTATAGGAAAAATGAATAAGCTGGGGATCATTAACGAATAAGACGAACGTAGGCGGTTCCACCGAAGCCTGGGTCATATAGTAAATCTTTAAGGGACGTCCGTTCTTAGCCGGTGCCGGATTAGTAAGCTGCGCGTCTTCGATGAGTTCATTGAGGACACTCGTCGAAACACGCATATGCTGCTGTTCCGATACGTACTGTACCAGATCGGCCAGACGGTTAACGCGCTGTTTGGTAAGGGCCGAAGCATATAGAATCGGGGCATACTGCATGAAGGCCAGTTCCCGGCGGATATCATCGGTATATTTCAGGCTGGTCTTGCTGTCTTTAGTCACCAGATCCCATTTGTTGACGACAATGATGCAGCCCTTGCCGGCTTCATGGATGTAACCGGCTATTTTCTTATCCTGCTCGGTTACACCTTCTACGCCATCCAGTACGAGGACAGCTATATCGGAACGATCGACAGCCCGCAGTGCCCGTACCACACTATACCGTTCCACGGGCAGGTCGATTTTTCCCTTGCGCCGCATCCCTGCCGTATCGATGAGGATAAATTCATTTCCATTATAGGTCCAGTGTGTATCAATGGAATCGCGGGTCGTGCCGGGAATATTGCTGACGATGACCCGGTCCTGTCCCAACAGGGCATTGGTCAGGGAAGATTTTCCTACGTTCGGGCGGCCTACCAGTGCTACATGAATTGCATCTTCACTTTCTTCGTCAACAGGTACTTTTTTGATATATTTCAGCACTTCATCGAGAAGGTCACCGAGGTTCATGAGATTGACCGCAGAAATGCCGATAGGATCGCCCAACCCCAGATTATAAAATTCGTAAATGTTGATTTCCTGCTCTACACTATCGATTTTATTGACAGCCAGGATTACCGGCTTGCCACAGGAACGGAGAATATGGGCGATTTCCTCGTCCTGAGGCTGGATTCCCGTCTTTCCATCTACTACATAAATGATGACATCGGCTTCACGAATGGCAAGTTCAGCCTGATAGCGCATACTCGTAAAAAAGTGATTGTCCTGATCGACAAATTCAATGCCGCCCGTGTCAATCATGGTAAATTCCTGGCCCAGCCATTCAGCATCAAAATAAATGCGGTCTCTGGTGACGCCGGGGATGTCTTCGACAATGGAAATCCGTTTCTTTACGACGGCGTTGAACAGTGTCGATTTACCGACATTCGGCCGGCCTACAACGGCAACTAATGGTTTATACATAATTCTACTCCTTATTCTCCTGCCAATGATATAAAAGCTGCTTCAGTTCCGGCGCAAATTCACTGACGCCGACAGGTACGCCGGCCCGGGCTTCAAATTCACTAAGTGTCATATCGTCGAGAAAGATGTTTTCACCCTTGCGCAATGCCGTGCCGGGAATAATCAGGCCATCCCAGTCACCGGCCAGCTGCTGCCAGGCATGAAGCATATCCTGGGCTGTGAGGAGACCAGCCACATTAATCTGCCTGCCAAAATAGTGATTTTCTACGGGGACAACATTTACCTCCAGATTGGCCACCTGTACTTCCTGTACGAGCTGGCTGATAAAAGGAGCTGCCAGCGTGCCGGTCAGAAGAGCCAGCCGTTTCGGCTTGTCATAGGCCGTACGGACCTTGCCATCCCAGCTATGCCATTGTTGTTCAAACAGACGCAGCATCCCGATGCCATCTTCAATCTGTTCGTAGTTATCATAATACGCATTGTCCGGCAGCGGCATTCCGGCTTTCAGATAAAATTCGTCAGCCAGATAGACAAAGCTTCCCCTGCCTTCCCGGCGGCTGCGCTCTGTAAAAGGACGGGAACGGTTTATAATGTCACGGGCTAGTTCCGGCGTAACCGGATTCAGAGGCATGCATTCAGAACGGAATTTCGTCATTCCCAGTGGCACGACAGCTATTCCCAGTACGTTAGGCCGGAGCGATTCCAGATCCCGTACGGTGCGGCTGAATTCTTCGCCATCATTATATCCCGGCACGAGGACGATCTGGCAGTACATATCAATGTCATGCCGCACCAGATTGCGGAGATGATCCATAATATCCTCTGTCCGTTCCTGCCGCATCATGCGCCGGCGGAGCATGCCATTCGTCGTGTGGACGGAAATATGGAGCGGTGACAGATGGTACTGGGTAATTCTCCGGAGATCTTCTTCAGACAGGTTAGATAAGGTAATGAAACTTCCCGTCAGGAAAGACATACGATAGTCGTCATCCTTGACATACAAAGATGGGCGCATCCCCTGGGGCATCTGCGCAATAAAGCAGAATATGCAATTGTTCCAGCACTGGCGTATATGGTCAAAAACGGCATTTTCCATAGTAATGCCCACGTCTTCGCCAAACCGCTTCTGAAAATAGCAGTCCCGCAGGCTGTCGCCGTTTTGTACGACCAGATGCACTTTTTCGTCAGCAAGGGCAAAATTCAGATCGATCAGGTCCTCTACAGGCTGGCCATTGACCGAAACGATAGTATCACCAGCTTTCAGACCTTCTTTCTGAGCCCGGCTGCCCTCCTGCACACTGGCTATGACTGCATGTAACGTATCCGACATATGTATATCCTTTCCTGAAACACCTTATGATCCATTCCTGTCCAAAAAAAAGGATAACCGGTACACGCCGGCTATCCTTTTTCCAGGAATACTTATTTATCTTCTACAGCGTCGCCAATTGTGGCCGATTCTTCCTGCTGATTTGCTGTTTCGAGATAATTGCGGACTTCCCGTTCTTCGTCATCTTTCTGCAGAGCGAGTACGCTGAGAGAAATCTTCTTCTTATCTGTATCAATACCGATGATCTTGACATTTAAAATATCGCCAATATTCAAAAGGTCTTTTACAGAAGCACCGCGTTTTTCCGTCAGTTCGGAAACGTGGAGGAGCCCCTGCAATTCCGGATCGATAGCGAGGATAGCACCGAAAGGCAGCAGCTTTTTGACTTCGCCCTTGACGACATCGCCAACTTCGAATTTTTCGATAGCGGCAATCCAGGGGTTCTTCTGCAGTGCTTTCAGGGACAGGGAAATACGATCGCGTTCTTTATCGAATTTCTGTACGAGGACCTGCAGTTTATCACCCTGTTTGAGTACGGCATCAACGGAGCTGATCCGTTTCCAGGAAATATCAGAAATGTGAAGCAGTCCTTCTACGCCACCGAGATCGATGAACGCACCATAAGGCATAATCTTGACGACCGTTCCTTCAAGGACAGCGCCTTCTTCAATGTGTTTCAGGGCTTCTTCGCGTTTTGCTTCCCGTTCTGCTTCAAGAACAGCTTTACGGGACAGGACAAGGCGGTTTTTATGTTCGTCAATATCGATGACTTTTACCTGGAATGTCTGGCCTACGAGATAGTCCAGCGATTTGACAAAGCGGATATCGCCCTGGGACAGGGGGATGAACCCGCGCAGAGATTTGATGGATACGACGAGGCCGGCTTTATTCGTTTCTTTACCGGTACATTCGACGAGCTGGTCATTTTCGAATGCTTCGCGTACTTCTTTCCAGTCTTCAACTTTCTTCATCTTGACGAGGGAAACGACAATCGCACCTTCTTCTTTGATGTTGTTGGCGATTTCAACAGTCAGTTCATCACCGACTTTGACAAAATCACTAGCTTTTTCCGGTGCCGGTACAGCCATTTCCTTTTTCGGCAGGATTGCTTCTGCTTTCGTACCGATGGAAACATAGGCAGCATCATCATTCACAGAAATAACCGTGCCTTTTACTACGTCGCCTTTCTTTGGATTTTCTTCATAATCATACTTGTCCAACAATTCTTCACTCATTACTTCTGTGGCTTCTGCTTGCAAATTTTCCATAATATTAACAACCTCCTGTATTATCCAATCCGGCGTGGAAGCGCCGGCTGTAATGCCTATATTTTTCATACCTTTGAACCAGGCCGTATCTAATTCAGCTGCTGTTTCAATATGGTATGTCGGGCAACCCTGTTCTCTGCACACCTGTGCAAGGCGACCGGTATTGGCACTGTTTTTCCCGCCAATCACGATCATCGCATCCATTTTCCCTGCCAGATCAATCGCCGCCTGCTGCCGCTGCTGCGTCGCCGTACATATTGTCATGTACACCGTAAGGTCCGGAATTTTATCTGCCAGTATCTGTTCAATGCGTTTAAATTGCTCCTGGGAAAAGGTCGTCTGTACGACCACCCCGGCCTGCTCCATAGGGGGCAGAGCCCGGGCCATTTCTTCCCTATCTAATATAATAGCACGATTTGCCCCCCATTGTGAAATACTAATTACTTCTGGATGGGCTTTTTCGCCAATAATTATAAGATTTTTTTCTTTTTCGATGATTTTTTTCGCATCCTGCTGTGCTTTTTTCACATGAGGACACGTAGCATCGACAACGTTGAGTCTTTTTTTCTCCGCTTCCCGGTACACATCAGGACCGACTCCATGGGAACGGATGAGAATCGTGTCTCCTTCCCGAAGTGATTCCAGAGAATCTACCGGTGATACTCCCCGTTCAGCCAGCCGGGCTACTACCTGGGGATTATGGATAATCGGCCCCAGTGTGTGAGTGCCGCTGGCGGCGGAAGACGCCATTTCTACGGCCCGGCGGACACCATAGCAGAAGCCGCAGGCATCAGCTACATATACATTCATGACATATTTTCTCCTCCGTGCTGATTGATGAGGTCCAGAATCCGGCTCCGGATATCTTCTGAAAACTCATGGATGATGTCCCGTTCTTTTTCTTTATCCTGCCGGCTTATAACGGGCGGCAGGACCGGATCACCGAATACGACCCGCACCGGCCCCATCTTGTGTGGAAGATGGCGAGAATTAATGATGGCCGTCGGCAGGACCGGGACTTGGGCGCGGATAGCAATGGCAGCCATGCCTTCATGGAATTTTCCCAGTTTTCCCTGGTCGCGGCTCGTTCCTTCCGGAAAGATACCCAATACCTCGCCTTGCTTCAATACCCGCAGTGCTTCTATCAGCGCTTTGCGGTCCACACGGCCCCGGTGAACGGGAAAAGTACCGACATACCTCAGGAACCAGCCCATGAACGGATTATGAAATAACTCTTCCTTCGCCATAAAGTGAATCAGATGATGGCGCATCGCCGTCCCTACCAGAGGCGGGTCAAAATAACTGGCATGGTTCGATGCCACAATAAATGCGCCCTTTTCCGGGATATGACCTTCTCCCACGACCTGCATTCCCAGCCAGGTATAGGTGACCAGATTAAAGAGAAATCGGATAATAGCATAGAAAAAATTTTTCATCGCTCCGCTTCCTTACTGTTTTTCTTCAATCATACGGCAGATACAGTCTGCCGTTTCTTCCAGTGTAAGGTCACTGTTATCTACCAACACGGCATCATCAGCCCGTTTCAGGGGGCTGACAGCCCGGTGTGAATCCATATCGTCGCGAGCAGCAATGCTGGCTTCAATGGCTTCCAGTGTTTCCGTACTGCCTTTTTCCTTTAACTCCAGAAACCGCCGTCTGGCCCGCGCCGTAACCGACGCCGTCAGATAAATTTTGAGATCGGCCCGGGGCAGGACTACCGTGCCAATATCGCGGCCGTCTAAAATGACGCCTCCGCCTTTTGCCATATCTCTCTGCAATTGTACCAGTTTTGTACGCACCACTGCAAGGGCTGCTACCTGTGAAACATGAGACGATATAAAAGGCGTGCGGATTTCTTCCGTTATGTCCTGTCCGTCTGCATATACGCGGCATACCTCTTCACCCGGTTCCAGACGGATCTGTATGGAGCCGGTCAGCTGCTGCACTGCTTTTTCATCTCGTATATTGATATGCCGTTCCAGCATGGCCCAGGTAAAAGCGCGATACATGGCTCCGGTATCAATATACAGATAGTGTAACCTATTTGCTACCATTTTCGCAACACTGCTTTTTCCTGCACCGGCCGGCCCGTCGATAGCAACCGTAATTTTTCTCATTGATCAGCTTCCTCCTCTGCTGCAGAACAGCCGGCCACATACCCCGTCGAAAAGGCTGCCTGCAAGTTATATCCTCCCGTAAAAGCGTCGATGTCAATCACTTCACCGGCGAAATAAAGACCCTGGACTTTTTTAGATTCCATCGTTCCAGGATTAATTTCCCGTACAGATACGCCGCCGGCCGTCACAATGGCTTCTTCAATGGGGCGGGTACCTGTCAGAGTCAGAGAAAAGGCCTGGAGCACTGTCACCAGGTCCTGGCGCTGGGTACGGGTAATCTGATTGATCAATGTCTGTTCCGGAATTTCTGCCTGTTCGAGCACATATGGGATGAGGCGTCGTGGCAGGAGATCCTGCAGACCATTACCAGCCTGCTTGCGCAGATACTTCTGAAAATCCCGCTGGATCCGGGAGTCAAGTGTTTCCGCTGTCAGGGCCGGCTTCAGGTTAATGCGCAGCTGCATGGGGAATTCCCATTTCGGTTTGTGCGCCGCCTGGCTGCTCAGCATGAGAATGACCGGCCCGGAAACGCCCGTATGGGTAAACAGCATTTCACCAAACTGGCTCGCCAGCTTTTTCCCATGTTTCCATAACGAAACATCGACATTCCGCAGAGACAATCCCGCAAGATCCCTTACCCACGTTTCTTCTGTCGTAAACGGAATCAGGGACGGCTTTAAGGGAGTTACGGTATGTCCCAGTTTTTTGGCAAAGTGGAATCCATCGCCGCTGGAACCGGTAACGGGATACGAAAGACCGCCTGTCGTAATGATACAGGCATCCGCCGTATAACGTCCCTGTTCTGTCCGGACGGAAAAGCCCCCGTCCGTATGGTTCACAGTCAGTACACCTTCATTCAGGTGAAGTTCCACATGCTGTTTCTGCAGGCGATGATACAGGAGTTTACGCACTTCAATAGCGCTGTCGGAACGGGGGAAGACACGGCCGCCCCTTTCTTCTTTCGTAGCCAGCCCCCATTGATGCACACACCGGAGGAGGTCTTCATTACTGAAAGCACGGTAGGCACTGAAAAGAAATTTCCCATGTCCTGGCGTCCGGGCAATGAAATCTGTCATAGGCGCCGTATTCGTCAGATTGCAGCGGCCCTTGCCAGTAATCCCCATTTTTTTTCCTACAATATCATTTTTTTCAAAAAGCTGCACCCCGGCCCCTCTGGAAGAGGCCGCCAAGGCAGCAAAGATACCTGCTGCGCCTGCACCGACAACTATAACCTGTTTCATCGCTATTAACACCTTATTTATACTTGTATAATTCCTTTATTTCCTCTGCTGTAAGAGACCGGTAAGATCCCCGCTTGACCCCGCTCAATGTCAGGAACGCATACTGGACACGCCGGAGATTATGTACTTTAAAGCCAAAGTGTTCAAACATACGGCGTACCTGCCGGTTCCGGCCTTCATGAATAGTAATTTCCACATTCGTGATGCCCGTATGATTATCGTATCCATTATAGCAGACGATAGCCGGTGCTGTCATGCCATCTTCTAATTCCACACCATCAGCCAGCTGCTGGAGTACCGTATCGGCGATATGCCCTTTAATTTTCACTTCATACGTCTTATCGACGAGCTTGCTGGGGTGCATGAGGATATTAGCCAGTTCCCCGTCATTTGTCATGAGCAGCAGCCCTTCTGTATTCTGGTCCAGACGGCCTACGGGATAAATCCGTTCGGTAATCTTCTTGAAATAATCCATGACGGTTTCGCGGCCCTGGTCATCATGGGCAGTCGTAATGACTCCTTTGGGCTTGTTGAACAGATAATACAATTTCTTTTTTGCTTCCAACCGTTTTCCATCTACCAGTATAATATCGGTTTCAGGGTCTGCCTTCGTTCCCAGCTCCCGGACGATAACGCCATTGACCCGCACGCGGCCATCGAGAATCATCTGTTCCGATGCCCGCCGCGAGGCGACGCCACAGTTACTCATTACTTTTTGTAAGCGTTCCTTCATGTTCTGCCTCCGTAGATACGTTCTCTTTCACTGTCTCTATTGTCTCTATTGTCTCCCCATCTGTTTCCTGATCCTGCAATAATTCTTTCGGTACCTGCCGGGCCAGATCAGACAGGGAATCCATGCCGATGCATTCCAGAAAATAAGCGCTGGTACCGTATATAATAGGCCGTCCCGGCGTATCTTTCCGCCCCAGATCACGGATCAGCCCCTGTTGCAGCAGTGACGCTACCAGGCGTTCTGAGGAAACGCCCCGTATTTTTTCAATATCAGCCCGGGTCACAGGCTGCCTGAAGGCAACGATTGCCAGCACTTCCAGCGCCATAGGAGATAATTCGGTTGTCGTCTTATGGACCCACTGCAATTCATCATGCAGTTCCGGACGTGTAACCAGCTGATATCCGCCAGCCACCTGGATAAGAGTCAGGCCGCGTTTTTCATCCCGCAGAATAGCTGCCAGCGTACGAGCAGTCTGCTCTGCCTTGTCTTTGCCCCAGCCGGTATGGGCACACAAATCCGGCAGGCTCAATGGCTGGCCACTGAGAAACAGCAGCGCTTCCAGCACCGCCGTCGGTTCATGATGCTCCATGCGGGATATATCGCAGGGATGCTGCATTTCCATCCTCTCCTTCTGACAGCGTACAGCACCGGCCGATTTTCAGCAATTCCAACACAGCTAAAAAGACAACGATCAGTTCCGTCCGCGTACGGCAGCTCTGAAAAATCCGCCGCACAGGGACAGGCCGCAGTGCCTGGTGCAGTACATATTCTACGCGCTGCATACATTCGCTGACACTGTATATTTCCTGCTGCAAATGAATTTCCACCGTCTTTTTACCGGGAAGAGCCTCATAGACCGCCTGAAAAGCTGCATAGAGTGCTTTTTTATCAATATGGCCGGAAAACTGTTTCTCGAACGGCATCGGTGTCCGCTCCCGGCTTTCCATCAGTTGTCTCTTATCCCATAAATCAGCTACGACAGAAGCAATCTGCTTCATCCGTTTATATTCTACCAGCTGCCGGATGAGGACTTCCTGCGGATCTTCTTCCTCTTCTTCCCGTCTGGGTGGTTTAGGAAGCAGGAGCCGGGATTTTATCTGCAGCAGCGTAGCTGCCATGACAAAAAATTTGCTGGCATAATTGACATCGAATGTATCGATCTGCCGGACATATTCATTGAACTGGTCCGTAATCGTGACGATGGGGATATTATAAATATCGACCTTGTTTTTTTCAATCAAATACAGCAGCAGGTCCAGAGGACCTTCAAAATCCGATACTTTGTATCGATATTCTTCCATAAATACCGCCAATCCCGTCATGAAAGAACACTCATAAAGCATAATTACAAAAAAGGCTTGGATTTACATCCAAACCTTTAAGTTGCCAGAGCCATCAGCCGAAACCCATTATGCTCAGTGCAATGTGTTGTTTAAATGGTGCCGGGGACCGGAATCGAAC
>NZ_DGXL01000003.1:0-16583 GCF_002395615.1 Megasphaera sp. UBA4233
TTCCCCACTGTTGAAAGGATATGAATAAAATGTCGGAATCTATATATTTAATTTTAGGAAATGCTGAAGACAAAAAGCGGTCAAGTGTTATTTTAAATGAAGTAAGTAATGCAATTTATGCGATGGATGTCGTGGCCAAAAGCTACGGCGTAGCATTTAGTGAGACACTCATCAAACAGTTATACGATGAGCTGGAAAAACATATAAATCAGATGGCTCAGTCGTAAATTATCAAAAATATTCTGTTAGATGAGAATCGCATGAGCGCTATTATCAGCACAATATTTAATTTTTAAAATTTTGTAATGCATATGAATTCTGCGATTTTAATCATAGCAAATTATGAACACGAAAAAACGCCAATGAATGCGTATTTAACAACATTCAAGGCGTTTTTATTTTGAGCAAATTATGTGCAAATTATTGTAGTAGTTCTATGCATTTGCGAAGCTGTCGTAAGGATTTATGTGTATATACCCGGTCGGTCACATCACCTCCAGCATGACCTAAAATCCTACGTTTTGCGTTTTCATTGGCACCGGCATTATCTAGCAAGGTCGCGACGGTATGACGGGTGTCATGAGGCGTGTGATTTTGACCATGAATTTGGGCCATTACTTTGTTCCAGATTGCAGATCGATATTGTGAATATTCATATGGATTGCCATCTGTATTACAAATCAAAAATTTACCAGGGGACTGTAATCGACTTTCAAAGAATGGTAATATTCGCGAATGAATTGGAATGATGCGGATACCAGATGACGTTTTTGATTTTGTGATGCGGATATATCGTTGTCGAAGATTAATATTGCATTTTTCAAGGTGGAGTAATTCACCGACACGCATGCCTGTATACAGCAGAATTAATACAGTATCCCTGTCAGCGATATCGGTTTGCTTCCATAATTTGTTGATTTTCTGGCGCGAGAATACATGATGCGGATACACCGGGTGATTTCTACCAATTGATAGTAGCAACGCATAATTTGTACGACATATATTAGACTTTTGCGCATATTTAAAAAGCAGGCTCAGTAAATTCTTGACCTTTTTACAACTTGAATATGATAGATGTTGTTTTTGCCGCATGGAATCAATGACGGATTGCAAATCGAGAAAAGTTAAATCAGAAAAAGGTTTGTCATACAAGGAAAAGCAATGCTTATATGAATTTTCATAACTAGCCTTCGTACTATTTGACAGTTCAGTATTTTCATTCAAATGGAATGGAAGCCATCTGAAATATAATTCAGAGAACGTTATTGTTTTTCTACGGAAAGGGCGGTGATCTTGGTGATGATCAGCATAATAATTGGCTTGGAATACTTTTGCATCATATATCGATTCAAACGACGCAATATATTTTTGCTTGCCGGCGACGGTAGTTACAAAAGCATACGGCCTCCTCCGATTACCTCCCATAATTCTGATGCAGCCATAGCCATTAGGATTTTTCATAAGAAACACCTCATTATATTTTAGTTTACATTTTATTATAGGAGAAAACATATGAATAAAACCAATGTCCAATATTATGGGGCGGGATTTGATGCAAACGGACGTCGAATCGTGTCTAAGATTTGTGAATTTGATCCAGAAAAAGAAAGAAATAGCGATAAGGTATCTGCCTTGATTAACGAAATTAAGGCTATGTCTGAAGATATCGCTATTGCAGAAATCATTAATGCAGATGCTTATGACAAGTATCTAAATGGAGGATGCATCAGAGATGATACGACGGGGAAGCCAGTTAAATACGTTCCGCCAGAACCGACTGCCGAAGAAAAGAAAGCCAGTGCTGCATCTAAAATTGCTGCTGAATATACCCATCAGCTTGATGAGCTGAAAGAGAATCTATTGACAGCAGTAATGACAGGAGACACAGAACTTGAAAGTGAAATTAAAGCGGAATACCAGGATTTGATTACTGCATATAACAAAGAGTTGGAGGCGTTATAAATGAAACGGTGTAAATTGTGTGCTCGTAAATTAGATGACAATGGGAATTGTAAAAATGAAAAATGCCCAGAATGCATCCGTGCAAAAATTAATAAAGCAGCAGAAGAAAGTACAGCAAAGGCGGGAAATAAATGATAGAAGCAGTAATCAATTTTTTTCGCGAGATGGACCCGGAAGGGACCGAAATAGAGTGGGGAGCAGCAGTATCATGCGTTGGAACCATTTTTTCATATCTGGTTGGATGGAATACAGTAATAGAAGCATTATTAGTGGCCATGGCTATTGATTATATTACTGGAATCTTGGCGGCATATATCAATCCCAATATGCAGCTCAATAGTCAACGCGGATTCAAGGGAATATGCAAAAAAATCGTGATACTGTTGCTTGTCGCATTGGCTCACGAATTAGATCGGGCAACTGGACAGCCGGCTGTCCAATCGCTAGTTGTGTGGTTTTTTTTGGGAAATGAGGGTTTATCAATTATTGAAAATGCGGCAAAAGCCGGTTTACCGGTGCCAGCCAGATTAAAAGATACATTAGAACAATTGACCAACAAAAAGGAGGAACGAAAATGAAGGTATTTATCAATCCGGGCCATGATATTAAGTATGATAGTGGCGCAGTACATTATGACGCGGATGGAAATGTAGATTTGCGCGAATGCGATGTAGCAGCCAAAATCGGTACTGCTGTGCAAAAATATCTTGAAGCGGCTGGCTGTGAATGCTATTTAATGCAAAGCGACAATTTAGCGCCGACGCCGACAGGGCGTAGCGACTATAATGATCGCCAAGGGATGACTGTTACTGAAACAGCTAACGAATGGGGAGCAGATGTTTTTGTATCTATCCACTGCAATGCAGCGAACGGCAATGCTCGTGGGACAGAAACCGAATGCTACAGCCAGACGGGCAATGGAGGAGGTTTAGCCCGGTTCATTCAATCCCAACTCATTGACAGCATTGACACCGTTGATAGGGGAGTAAAAGAAATGCCTGGGTTGCTTGTACTCCGCTATACAGACATGCCGGCGGTGTTAGTTGAAACAGCTTTTATTGATAATGACGACGATGCGCTATTGCTGGTACAACATTGGGATGATATTGCTCGAGCAATTGCACGCGGTGTAACTGACTATGTACAATCTATTTTTTAATTAAAATCATTAATATATGGAGGAATGAACGATGAGTAAATGGACAGAAGTACGCGACGGGTTAGTATCAGCATTAGATGTTAATGAGGTGGCCGAAGCGGCAAAAGACCAGTTGACAGCCAGTTTAATCAATGATGGCATGCCGGCGATCGAAGCTGTTGCCGACAAATTCGTTACACAGATTCAGACCCAGGCGGCATCTGAAACCGGCTGGAATGCGATTCGTGATAAATTTGTGTTGCCGCTCTTAATTAACGGTACCATCTGGCTTACTAAACTGGTGCTGAGCAAGAGTACTACAACGGTTAACAACTAAATACCAAAAAGCCCGCAACTCTATTATTTACCTAGAGTTACGGGCGTATTTTTTTGTCAAAATCAATCCAAAACGATTGACAATACAGCGAAAAAGATGTATAAGAAAAAGAAAACTAAGCTACATATTTTGAACATACAAAATGATTTATGAAAAATGTAAAGAGGTTAGAGTGAACATTTAAACGGTTCACCACAGGCAGCTCATGCATTTTGTATGAGCTGCTTTTATATTGTATGATCCTCATTCTTTTTGGTTAGCCAGGTGAATAGATATGAAGTATGGATATGCTTGCGTAGATCCTTCTTTTTTTATGGATTTTCAACAGAATATGCCTCAGCAGAAGGAACTATTGCGGGCCGGCGTTAAGATGGAACACTTGATTATCGAGGATATGAATCCCCGTCATCCGGACCATCCTGCCAGAAGGCTGCTGTTACGCCGTTTAAAAGCTGGAGATGAACTGGTCTGTTACTCTCAGCGTGATCTTGGTGAAACGGCTGAAGAACGTTGAAACTGCCTGAATTGCCTGTCTGGCCGCCATGTGGCAATCCGCATGCTGCATATGACCTATGAACCTGATAAGGCAGCTGCAACTATCACGTTTTCTTCTCTGCGTGACGCTGTACGGGAAGGATGCTTTGCTTTGTGTTCGCGTCATGAATTATCACCTGAAACGAAAAAATTATAATGTTATATAATAAAAGGATGTAACGAAGCGTCTTTGTCATTTCGTTACATCCTTTTTTGCTACGGCTTAATTTTCCGATTTCCTTCGCGGGAGAGATTGACTTCTTTCAGAGGGATGATATGCGTATGGTTCTTTGCTTTATGCCATAAGAATACGGCCAAAAACACAGGTATACCTATGTAGGCAACACTGGCACCATACCAGTCAATTTCCGTGCCGGTAAAGGCAGAATAATTCTGACCTGCCGTGACGATGATACACATCAGTAAGGCCAGAAGGGGGCCGAAGGGGAACCACTTTGCGCGGTATGGAAGGTCTTTCAGATCCTTACCTTGTGCGACATAGGCACGACGGAAACGGTAATGGCAGATGGCAATACCTATCCAGGTGATGAAGCCGGCCATACCGCTGATGTTTACCAGCCAGTCATAGGCTTTGCCTTCCCCTATGAGTGAGGTCAGGAAGGCCGCCAGTCCGAAGACGACGGTGGCAAAGAGAGCATTCGTAGGTACACCTCGTTTATTCAGCTTCAGGAAGCATCTCGGTGCCTGACCTGTTTCAGCCATGGCATACAACATACGGGTCGAGACGTACAGACCGGAGTTGCCGGCTGATAACACGGCAGTCAGTATGACCGCGTTCATGACGGACGCAGCTGCTGCCAGCCCGAATCGTTCAAATACCAGCGTGAACGGACTTACGGAAATATTCTCAATTTCTGTATTGAGTAAATTGGGATCGGTGTATGGGATCAGGAAGCCGATGACAATAAACGCACCTAAGTAAAAGAGAAGTATGCGCCAGAAAATTGATTTGACAGCGCGGGGAACATTTTTTTCCGGATCTTCGCTTTCACCGGCAGCGATGCCTATCATTTCTGTTCCCTGGAATGAAAATCCGGCTACCATGAAAATCCCCAACATAGCCGTGAAACCACCGACAAAAGGTGCATCACCGATGGTCCAGTTTGTAAATCCCGGTGATGGTTCCGGTCCCAGTCCCAGAATGAGAAGGGTACCGGCAAAGAGAAATACGAGTACCGTGAGTACTTTTATACCGGCGAAAATGAATTCACTTTCACCATATGAGCGGGTTGAGAGGTAATTCAATGTAAATAATACGATAAGAAAAATCCCGCTCCAGATGGCTGCTGGTATATCAGGGAACCAGTATTTCATGATCAGCGCTCCGGCAACTAATTCAGCTGCTACGGTAATTGCCCAGTTGAACCAGTAATTCCATCCCAGGGCAAATCCCAGGGATTTGTCTACATAGCGGTTTGCATAGGTTTCAAATGAGCCGCTGACAGGCAGATATGCTGCCATTTCTCCCAGGCTTGTCATGAGAAAGTAGACCATGATACCAATCAGGGAATAGGCGACGAGTGCACCGCCCGGACCAGCTGTACTGACCGTTTCCCCACCGGCTACGAACAGTCCTGTGCCGATGGCACCGCCAATGGCAATCATGTTCATATGACGTGCTTTCAGACTTCGTCGCAGGCCTTCTTCGTGCTGTTCTTCTTGCATGAAATCACTACCTTTATATGTAATTGTATAAGAACACCCCAATACTTTTTATTATACAGAAGTTTATATAGGATAGCAATGGGATTATTCTTGTTATAGTATACATTTTAACGTATACTATAACATCTGTCTAATATATAGATAAGATACCTGTTCGTTGCATGTAGGCTGCTTTTACAGGTTTTACAGGGGATTTGCTGTTCATGCTGATTTAACGTATAATATGTATCATGGTATGTATTATGAATTTAGTATAGAAGGTGAATGAATATGTCTTTTATAGCATATATTATCTTTGCTGTCCTCGTCGGGATATGGGCAGGCCGCAGGGGACGAAATGGTATTATCTGGACGCTGGCTGCTCTTTTGGTCAGCCCCGTGCTGGCTGCTATCGTACTAGCTGTCATGAAAGATTTATCTATTGAACAGGAACTCGAGCGGAGCCGGAGGGAAAATGGCATGCTGAAAGAACGGGTAGCAGTCTCTGAAGCGGATATGCATTCGCGGATGGATCATATAGAAAATCGCATGGATCATCTCGAAGGCAATGAACCGGGAAAAATCCGACAGGAAAAGAAGCGGGAAATAGAAGGCAGTCCATCGCCCCGTTTTTGTAAGCACTGTGGAAACAAGGTGCCGGACGACAGCGTTTTTTGTCCCAAATGTGGGTCACGGTTATGATGCAGGAGGAGTGGCTGGAAGATGATAAAAAAAATCCGTCATTATTATGGTTCTTCCTATATTACACTGGCTGGTGAAATAAGTCTGGCTCCTGAATCAAGAGGCAAGCTGTTTACATTGACACCAGATCTGAAACAGACGATAAACCAGATGATCTCTGTATTACAGGAGGATTACCCTTTTATCCGGTATGACATACAAGAAGGTATTATGGAGACAACTATCAGCTTGTTTGCCTATCAGAGTGCCTGTTCAGATTCTCTATTCCTGGACCACTTGAAACAGTGGCTGATTCAGTTGACGCGCGTCTTATATGCTCATCATTGTATTGTTACGATACACTGTAATGGGACTATTATACAAGACGGAATCGCCAGAGAGTTCTGCCTGCTGAATAAAGGAGAAGAAATCCAGTATAAGATTACGGCCGAAAAAGCGGTTACGTTTGTGCAGCATGTCATGTTTTCTCCATGGTGGCGGGGAAGCCTGACTATTATTTTACTGATTGTGCTGATCTGGTTAGTGTGGGAACAACTGGCTCCCCAGCCGGCAGGACAACTTTTTTAGGAGTGATACGAAATGGAACTGGAAACATACCGGCATGAAATCGACCGGCTGGATCAGGAATTGACGAAGCTGTTGGAAGCACGGATGAAAATTGTCGCACAGGTAGCTGCCTATAAGAAAGAACATCATCTGGAAATATACGATCCCCGGCGTGAACGGGCAGTCCTGGATAAAATTGCCGGACTGGCAGCAGATAAAGAGCTTGCGCCCTATTTACAGACGATTTACCGTTGTATTATGGATGAAAGTAAGAACTATGAACGAAAACGCATGGAATGACGCTATGATAAAAGAAAACAATACATTACAAGGTGTCGTGGAACGCATTTTGTTTGAAGCACCCGATTCGGATTATCTTGTATTCCGCCTGCGCCGTGAAGATGATGATTCTGTCGTCACTGTGACGGGAAATGGCAGTAAACCTCTGGTAGGTGACCGGCTGGAGGTCCAGGGGCGATGGACAGAGCACCGACGGTATGGCAGACAGTATCAGGCCGGTTGCTGGAAACGCCTGGTTCCCGATACGGAAGAGGGGATGGAGCGGTTCCTGGCATCAGGGGCTGTCAAGGGGATAGGCCCGTCTCTGGCACATCGTATTGTGGAAGCTTTTGGCAGCGGGGCTATGGAGGTATTGGAAAAAGAACCGCAGCGTCTCCTGGAAATAGAGGGCATTGGCAGAAAGAAACTAGCAGATATAACGGATTCGTTCCGTAAAGAGAAAGAAGTAAATGACATTGCTCTTTGCCTGGAAACACACGGTATTTCCGGCCGGTTTGCCTCACGTCTGGTACAGAAATATGGCAGTGATACTCAATATGTACTGGAGCATGAACCGTACCGGATGATTCTGGAAATCGAAGGGATCGGGTTTAAAACGGCAGATCAGATGGCCCTTGCCTTCGGACTGGATCCGTCTTCCGAGGAACGGCTGGTAGCAGGTATGACCTATGTGCTTTCTGAAATGACGGGAAATGGGCACGTTTGTATACCCGATACGGAGTTGATCCGCCGGACGGCCTCTGTCCTGCGGGCGGATTCTTTGCAATTACGGAATATCCTGGAAGAAGCCCTTGACATCGGCCAATTGATATCGGCTGATTATGGTGGTGGAACCTATATTTATATGCCGGAAATGCATGACGAAGAATGCGACATAGCCAGACGGATTCAATATATGTCTGAAATGAAGCCTTTGCCTGTTCATACGCCGGTTCAACTATTTTTAGACCGCTGGCAGGATATCTGCCATTTTGAACTGGCAGAAAAACAGAGAGAAGCCGTCGAAGCGTCGTTGCAGTCGGGATTATTGGTCATCACTGGGGGACCGGGAACCGGGAAGACGACGGTTGTGCAGACTATTATCAGTCTGGCTGAACAGGAACAATTGCGTATCATTTTATGCGCGCCGACGGGCCGAGCTGCCAAACGCCTTTCTGAAACGACGGAGCGAAAGGCACTGACGATTCACCGCCTGCTGGTCCCTATGGGGTTCCATGGCCGTATGCAGATATTTGAATATAATGAAACGAATCTTCTCAAAGCAGATCTGGTCATCGTCGATGAAGTATCGATGCTGGATATGAGCCTCATGTATCACCTTTTCCAGGCACTTCCACCGTCTTGCCGCGTCATTCTGGTCGGCGATGCCGATCAGCTTCCTTCTGTGGGGGCCGGATCTGTCCTGCACGATATTATCCGTTCCGGATGCGTATCCGTTATCCGTCTGGACACGATTTTCCGTCAGCGGGAAGGCGGCCGCATCGTAACCAATGCCCATCTGATTAATTACGGCCGGATGCCTGTTGTCAATGAAGACGAGGAATTTCGCTTTATTACGATTGACAGCGAAAGTCAGGGAGCAGAAATCATCAGCCAGTTATATGAATCGGAAACGTCTGAGACGGGAGATAAGTTTGCCGTGCAAGTGTTATCTCCTATGTACCGGCAGGATTGCGGTGTCGATCATCTGAATGCCCTCATACAGGAAAAGACGAATCCTCCGTCACAGGGAAAGACGGAATTAAAGAATGGACATACCTTATACCGCACAGGCGACAAAGTCATGCAGAAGCAAAATGATTATGAAAAGGGCGTATTCAATGGTGACATAGGCGAAGTATTTGCTGTAACGGACAAGATCGTATATGTTCGTTATCCAGAACACGATGTCAAATATGAAGGGCCGGAACTGGATGAAATAACGCTGGCCTATGCCATTACGGTCCATAAAAGCCAGGGAAGCGAGTATCAAGTCGTCATTATGGCATTAGTCAATAGTCATGCCATTATGCTTCAGCGGAACCTCCTGTATACGGCAGTAACCAGGGCTAAACGTAAGGTAATCCTGGTTGGGACGAAACGGGCGTTAGAAAGAGCTGTAGAGAACGTGCGGACCAGTCAGCGCCATACACTGCTGGCAGAGCGGATACGCCGGGAAGAAATTACATGACGAACTGGTTGCATACCTTTCTCTATCCGCCCCGTTGTCCTGGATGCGGCCGGCCTGTGAAACGCCATGGAACCTGGTGTTCTCTCTGTTTTCAATCGGTATGGCATCCCCGAATCATTGATGGCAGCCGCCGTAATCATCTTGACGGATGTTATGCTCTGACCGATTACAGGGGCTGTATACGGCGTGTTCTGCAGCAAATCAAGTATGAGCGGAAATTCCAATATGAGGCGGCATGCTTGTATTTGTTATCCCGGTTTCCCTGGATGAGAGACATCCAGCTGGATATAGCTGTTCCCGTTCCGCTGTCGCTGATCAGACTCCAAAAGCGGGGATATAATCAGAGCGAGTTTATTTTTCGTTCCTGGGCGGAGACATTCACCGTCTGGTCGGATGCCTTGCAGCGGCGGAGGGCTACTCAATCCCAGTGGACTCTGTCACGTCCGGAAAGAGCGAAAAATGTAGCCGACGGATTTTCTGTCAAATACGGTGTGAGAATACAAGGGAAATCGATTCTTCTGGTCGACGACATTTATACGACTGGTGCTACCATGGAATCCTGTGCCCATGCGCTAAAGAAAAAAGGCGCTGCCAGAGTGACCGGTCTTGTCATCGCCAGCGGTGCCAGATGAGGATGATATACGAATAAAATGGACAGGTAACGATGTATGTTTCGTCACCTGTCCGTTTTGATAAGGTATTATCATTTCAATATGTTTTTAGCCCAGCGTTTCAATAAAAGCTTTGACGATTTCCGGATCGAAAAGAAGTCCGGAAGCACTAAACAATTCCCGCACGGCCTGTGTTTTGGTTTTAGCCCAGAATTCGGTGCTGGGATTAATAATCGTATCGTAATAGTCAGCTACGGCTATAATGCGGGCACCAAGGGGAATATTGGCCCCCCGCAGGTGTTTGGGAAATCCGGAACCGTCCCATCGTTCATGATGATATACAATATACGGGATGATGTCCTGGCAGCAGGGGATGTTTTCTATCATGTTGCCGCCTGCTGCGGCATGACGTTTATACATCGCTTTTTCGCTGCGATTCAGATAGGGGATTTTAGCCAGCAGGGTATTTGATACAAACAATAGTCCCACATCATGAAGCAAAGCAGCATGTTTTATCTGCTCAATTTCACTCTTTGGCAGAGCTAATTTGGCCGCTACACTGACGCTGTAATTGGCAACTTGCAGAGAATGCATGTACAGCCTATGGCTTTTTAGTTGTATAAACTGCAACAAATCAGCGGTAATGGCGTCTAGAGATTCTCTTTCTTCAGACCCGATGCCGGCTGATTGGTTAAGTGACATCATAAACATAGAGACAAACCCTTCCGTAAAACTTATTTCTTTCTATTCTGATAGCTGCGTATACGCCGGGAACGTTTAGGATGGCGGAGAATAGAAAACATCTTGGCGCTGGTACGCTTGATGCGTGCGCCTGTATTTTTCATTCTTCGTACCGTTGTAATCTTGCTTTTGCGTTTCGGACGCATGTCCCGGATAGAACCAAAATCACCACGGCGGATACTTGTCGCTTTGATGCGGTCTGATTTTAAGATAATTTTCAGGGCACTCATGATTTTACTTGCCTGAAGATCCGTATTAAAGCTATAGATATCGACTGCGGCATAAGAAAGATCAGGATAGGTATGTATGCAAAGATGTGCATTGCCGGAAACGGCAATGCAGGTCAGTTCATTATCGAGATGATAGAAACTCGCCCCATCTAACGTGGCACCTACGAGCTCGAAAGCGCGTTCAACTAAAGGCTGTAAATCTTCAGGATCTGTAAACACAGCCTTACAATTATAAAAGTCAATCAGTAAATGTTTTCCTAATGTATTGTTCATAGAATCCACCCATCGTTTAGTTACAGTTCATTATATAATTTTTTATCTTCCTTGTAAACGTGATTTCTGAATCCGTAAGCTATTTGTAAAACTATACTCATTTTATATGCTGAAATCGGAAAAAGAATTTGACAATACCATTATTGACGTTCTTGACGAAAAAAGGCTGCCGCACGTCAGAGCGTGTGGCAGTCTTTTACAATCAGTTTCCTAATTTCCATGTATTTTCTAAAACACGGAAGTGGAGGTCATGCCATTTTTTATTCAGGTCTTCCATTGATTCATACGTCGAATAGAGAAGATTATTATGTTTCTGGCTGGCTTGTTCCAATTGGGTGAGCCGGGTCTGCTGTGTATGCACTTCTTCTTTCAGAAGAGCTACTTCATACTGTAAAGCCGCGATCCAGAAAAACTGGATTACCACTAATATCACAGCGGCTGTCAGAGACAGAACCAGACATTTTTCCAGTTCGGACAAAGCCTGGTAACGCGTTTTCAATATACGCTTTTGCCGGTCATATTCTTCTTCCGGACGGACATCCTTATGGTCAGTATCTGACTGTGATAGCGATATGATGCGGCGTTTTAGCGAACTGGGCAGACTCAAAATGGCACACCTTCCTGCTTAGTATGGTTATATTCATCAGATATTCGATATGGTACGTGTCTTATTGCGGACAAAATCAAGCCACAGCTGGGCGGCATGAGACAGGTAGTGGCCGCGTTTCCAGATGACATAGAGAACGTGCATGATTTCTGGTTCAACGAGAGGACGTACGACGACCTGCTCTGCTACGCGGGGATTCGATTCTTTATTCGGGCAGATGCGGCTGGGCAGGAGTGCCACACCCAGGTTGGCGACGACCGTCTGGATCATCAGGTCGCGCTGGCTGGTTTCGAAAACGATTTTTGGCTGAAAGCCGATTTTTTTGCAGTCCTGGATGATTTCATCATGGAGATTGAAATCGTCACGGTACAGTACGAGCGATTCATTGGCCAGCTTCTTCAAGGGAATTGTTTTTTCTTTGGAGAGGATATTGTCTCTGTGGATGATTACGTTCATCGGATCCTGGGTCAGGAAGAAAGATTCGAAATCTTTTTCTTTCGGCTGGGTGCAGATAATACCCAGGTCAATCAATCCTTCCTGGACACTGATTTCTACTTTCTTGGAGCCGTGTTCATATAAATCCAGTTCAATCTGGGGGTATTCCTGTTTGAACGCACCGAGAAGATTGGCGAAAATCGGGGCGCCCGTAATAGGAGGCAGGCCGATAAGGACAGTACCTTGTTCCAGTTTGAACTCATTTTCAAAATCGGTCTTCAAATGTTCAAACATGAAGACGACCCGCTTGGCATGGGAAAGGAATATGGTACCCGCATCGGTCAGTTCAACGGCTTTTGCGTTACGCATAAAGAGTACGACGCCTAATTCTTCTTCCAGTGCCTTGATTGTGCGGCTGATAGCCGACTGGGAGATGTGCAGTGTGCGTGCAGCTTTGCTGAAAGATTTTTTGTCAGCTACTTCGACAAAATATTTGAGATGATGAAAGTCCATAGTCTTACCTCCTGTTAATGAACACTGAAAGAGTATATGTTTACATATAGGAACATGAGAATATTAAAAATAGCATACGTTTTAGTATTGAATTGTAAAGGTCAAAAGCCTATAATTACGTTGTAAGGAAAAGTTACAAGTACGTTCGGCATACAATGACTAAAGAGAAAAGGTCACCAATCAAATTGCTTTGCATATGTGTAATACTACATTTATAGTATTACACAATTGGAATAATAGCAATACTTTTTGAAGAATCTTTATAACTTTTTTATATGATTTGTTTATTTTTGTGCCATAAATACGCCAATGTATACAGAATACATTGCAAAAGAAGCATAGACAAATCAAAATGGTTCTTCTTCCTTTTCGCTACGACATGTATGTTATTTATGGGTCGTACTAAACTTTGCTTGTCAATGTAAGATACACATGCTGCTGCTATAATTAATGTATCTTATATTGGTTTATACATCTATATTTTTATTAAGGAGCGTGTATTATCTATGAGTAAGTTCAAAACCATGGATGGCAATGAAGCTGCTGCATGGGTCTCCTATGCATTTACTGAAGTTGCCGCAATTTATCCTATCACGCCGTCTTCGCCTATGGCTGAACACGTCGATGATTGGTCCGCTGCCGGTCAGAAGAACCTTTTCGGTAACACCGTAAAAGTTATTGAAATGGAATCTGAAGCTGGTGCGGCTGGTGCGTTCCACGGTTCTTTACAGGCTGGCGCTTTGACAACAACGTATACGGCTTCCCAGGGCTTTTTGCTCATGATTCCGAATATGTACAAAGTTGCCGGTGAATTACTCCCTGGTGTATTCCACGTAGCTGCCCGTGCTCTGGCTAACCATGCACTGAGCATTTTCGGCGATCATCAGGACGTTATGTCTGCCCGTGCTACTGGCTGCTGTCTCTTGGCTGAATCCAATGTCCAGGAAGTCATGGATCTTGGCGGCGTCGCTCACCTGGCAGCTCTGAAAGGCTCGCTTCCGTTCATCAATTTCTTTGATGGTTTCCGTACATCTCATGAAATTCAGAAAGTTGAAGTTATGGATTATGATAACTTCAAAAAACTGATTGACTGGGATGCTGTCAAAGCTTTCCGCAAACGTGCCCTGAATCCGGATAAACCGGAAATCCGCGGCACTGCTGAAAACCCGGATGTATACTTCCAGCACACTGAAGCCAGCAACCGCTTCTACGATGCTATGCCGGATATCGTTGCTGACTACATGGCTAAGATTTCCGAAATCACTGGCCGTACGTACAAACCGTTTAACTACTACGGCGCAGAAGATGCAGAATCGATTATCGTTTCCATGGGTTCTCTCTCTGACGTAGTTAAACAGGCTGTTGATTATCTGAACAGCAAAGGCGAAAAAGTTGGCGCTATCAATGTCCATCTGTATCGTCCGTTCTCTGCTAAATATCTGTCTGCTGTACTGCCGAAGACCGTTAAAAAGATTGCTGTCATCGACCGTACAAAAGAACCGGGCTCCCTTGGCGAACCGCTGTATCTGGATATTGTTGACTTTGTTAAAGAACAGGGCCTCGATATCGATGTCATCGGCGGCCGTGCCGGTCTTGGCTCCAAAGACGTTGTTCCAGAAGATATCCTCCCCGTATTCGAAGAAGTCAAGAAAGAACATCCGCTCAATGGCTTCACAATCGGTATCGTTGATGATGTAACCAACCTTTCCCTGCCGCGTGCTCCGAAGATGCCGCTCAACACGGAAGGCCTTACATCCTGCAAATTCTGGGGCTTCGGTTCCGACGGTACTGTTGGCGCTAACAAATCCGCTATCAAGATCATCGGTGACCACACCGACATGTATGCTCAGGCATACTTTGCTTATGACTCCAAGAAATCCGGCGGCGTAACGATTTCTCACCTCCGCTTTGGTAAGAACCCAATCGATATGCCGTATCTGATCGATGCTGCTGATTACATTGCATGTCATCGTCAGTCCTATGTTAAACGGTTCGACATCCTCCGCGGCATTAAAGACGGCGGTACGTTCATGCTGAACTGCACATGGACAGATGAAGAACTGGATAAAGAACTGCCGGCTAAGATTAAACGTGCTATCGCTAAGAATCACGTTAAATTCTACACCCTGAACGGCGATGCTATTGGCCAGAAACTGGGCCTCGGCACACGTATCAACATGGTCATGCAGGCTGCATTCTTTGCTCTTGCCAAGATTATTCCTGTTGAAGATGCCGTTAAATATCTGAAAGATTCCATCATCAAGAACTATGGCAAGAAAGGCCAGAAAGTCGTTGACATGAACAATGGCGCCGTTGATGCTGGTATTAAAGAATTCCACGAAGTAAATTATCCGGCTTCCTGGGCTGATGCCAAAGACGAAGTTGTCGAAGGCCGTCCGGTTCCGGAATACTTCGAAAAAGTTGCTGCTCCGATGCTCGGCCAGGTTGGCGACGACCTGAAAGTATCCGATTTTGTCGGCCGTGAAGATGGCACGATGCCTTCCGGTACTGCAAAATTCGAAAAAGCCGGCCCGGCTCTGCACGTTCCTGCCTGGGATGCAGAAAAATGCGTTGGTTGTATGCAGTGCTCCTTTGTCTGCCCGCATGCTACGATCCGTCCGGTACTGACCACTGCTGAAGAACTGGCAGCTGCTCCGGAAGGCTTCAAAGCTGCTGCTAAGGCAAAGAGCGGTAAAGAATACAATGTTACGATTGTTGTAGACCAGCTCGACTGCCTCGAATGCGGTTCCTGCGTCAACGTCTGCCCGGCCAAAGCTCTGACCATGGTTCCGAACGACGACAAAGAACGCGCTAAGATGGATTTCTGGTACTATGCACAGGATAAGGTAGCTCCGAAAGCTAACCCGCAGAACAAGAAGACGGTTATCGGCAGCCAGTTCGAACAGCCGCTGCTCGAATTCTCCGGTGCCTGCGCAGGCTGCGGCGAAACACCGTATGTCAAACTGCTCACACAGCTCTTTGGCGATCGCATGATGATTGCTAATGCTACAGGCTGCTCCTCTATCTGGGGTGCATCTGCTCCTGTTTCCCCGTACACTACAAACGCCAAAGGTCATGGTCCTTCCTGGGCTAACAGCCTCTTCGAAGATGCTGCTGAATTTGGTCTCGGCATGTTCATGGGCGTAGATAAAGTACGTAAAGACCTGGCTGATGAAGTAGAAGCTGCCAAAGCTGTTGCTTCTGACGAACTCCAGGCTGCTCTCAGCGACTGGGCTGCCAACATGTATGAAGGCGAAGGTTCCCGCGAACGCGCTGATAAAGTAGTTGCTCTCCTTGAAAAAGAAGCAGCTGGCAAACCGGTCCTGGAAGATATCCTCGAAAAGAAACAGTACCTCGTTAAACGTTCCCACTGGATCATCGGTGGTGATGGCTGGTCCTATGATATCGGTTACGGCGGTGTTGACCACGTACTCGCACAGGATCAGGATGTAAACGTTCTCGTACTCGATACGGAAGTTTACTCCAACACAGGCGGCCAGTCCTCCAAAGCTACTCCGTCCGCTGCTGTTGCCCAGTTTGCCGCTTCTGGTAAACGCACGAAGAAGAAAGACCTCGGCATGATGGCTATCTCCTATGGCTATGTATATGTAGCTCAGGTAGCTATGGGCGCTGATAAGAACCAGCTCCTCAAAGCTATGACCGAAGCTGAAGCTTATCATGGTCCTTCCCTCGTCATCTGCTATGCTCCTTGCATCAACCATGGTATCCGTAAAGGCATGGGCAAGAGCCAGACAGAAGAACAGCTTGCTGTACAGTGCGGTTATTGGGATCTGTTCCGTTACAACCCGGATCTCAAAG
>NZ_DGXL01000023.1:0-72076 GCF_002395615.1 Megasphaera sp. UBA4233
TTTCCTGGCGATGCGCCGCCAGCATGCCGAACATCCCATTGAAGAAGTAGGGGCCAAACTGCGCAAGATGATGTCCTGGCTCCACAACAACGACCAGAATGACTAATTAAAATCCGTTTATCGCAGGCCGTTCGTCGTTCATCGAAAGGCGGTGGATGGCTGCTTCGCTGAACGATACTAAGAGGTGATGATGATGAAAATGACAGGCGCACAGGCTGTGTTAGCCTGCTTGAAGAAAGAGGGTGTCCCCGTCGTATTCGGCTATCCCGGCGGAGCTATCCTTCCCCTGTATGATGCCATGTACCAGGACGGGTTCCGCCATATCCTGACCAGTCACGAACAAGGAGCTGTCCATGCTGCCGACGGCTATGCCCGGGTGACAGGCCGGCCCGGTGTCTGCATCGCTACGTCCGGGCCGGGTATCTGCAACATGGTCACGGGTATTGCGACGGCCAATATGGATTCCATTCCGATGGTCATCATCAGCGGACAGGTATCGGCCAGTCTCATTGGCCGCGATGCCTTTCAGGAGGCCGATATATCGGGCATTACGTCACCCATTACCAAACACAATTACCTCGTCAAGGACGGCCGGCAGATTCCCCGCGTCCTGAAAGAAGCTTTTTATATAGCTTCTACAGGCCGGCCGGGTCCGGTTCTGGTCGACATTACTAAAGATGCCCTGGAGGAAGAAATCGATTTCATCTATCCTGAACGGGTGTCGCTGCCAGGGTACCGGCTGGAACCGGCCGGACAGGCTTATGACATCGACCGGGCTGTCAGCGCTATCCAGCAGAGTAAACGGCCCCTGCTGCTCATCGGCGGCGGTGTCATTTTGTCGGGGACGACCGATGCGCTGCGGCAGTTCATCGGGGAAACGCAGATACCGGTCGTGACAACCCTCATGGGAAAGGGCGCTGTGCCGGACAGCTATGACCTTCATCTCGGCATGGGCGGCATGCATGGATCGTATGCATCCAACATGGCCATCACCGGATGCGACCTGCTTATCGCCATGGGTGTGCGCTTTGACGAACGGTTGACCAGCCGGGCTGATACCTTTGCTCCGGGAGCACAAATCATCCAGTTCGACATCGACGACGTGGAAATCGGCAAAATCATCGACGTCGATCTGGCCGTAAAAGGGGACCTGCGCTGGTCTTTGCCTCTTGTGGCAGAAAAGATCAGGGAGTCGTCCTTTGATTATCAGGCCGCCTATGCTCCCTGGCGGGATCACGTCCGGTCGATGAAACAGGCTCATCCCTTTGCCGTGGCGCCGAGACCGGACTATATTTCTCCCCAGGCTATCTTTGAAACCGTCCGGGCACTGACACGGCCGGAGGATACGATTGCCGTTACCGACGTGGGGCAGCATCAGATGTGGGCAGCCCAGTTTTTTGATACGGAGCAGCCCCGCCATTTCCTTTCGTCAGGCGGACTGGGTACGATGGGATACGGACTGCCGGCGGCCATGGGAGCCAAAGTCGCCTGTCCGGACAAGACGGTCCTCGTCTTTTCCGGCGATGGGAGCATCCTCATGAACTGCCAGGAACTGGCTACCTTGTCCCAGTATGGCATTGCCGTCAAAGTCATCGTGCTCCACAATGATACCCTGGGCATGATCGTCCAGCTCCAGGATTTCTTTTACGACAAGCATTATACACAGTGCACGCTGAACAGCCGCAAGAATCTGTCCATGCTGGCCGAATCGATGGGCGTCCGGGGCTATCACATCGAACGGGAAGATGACCTCTTTCCCGTGCTCCGGGAGGCCCTTGCCTATGAAGGGACGGCTCTCATCGACATTGCGATATCCAAAGAGGAACGGGTCTATCCGACCGTTCCCGGCGGCAAAGCGCTCTGTGACATGATACTGGGAGGTGAAGCAGGGTGAGGACACAGCATCTTGCTATACTATGCGATAATAAACCGGGCGTCCTGACCCATATTGCCGGACTGATCAGCCGCAAGGCCATCAATATCGAATCCCTGACGGCGGGGTACACGGAAGAACGGGATGTGACCCGCTTCAATATCGTCATCAGCATCGAAGACGATAAAGAATTGAAGCAGACCATGAGCCAGCTGGCAAAACTCATCGACATCATCAAAATCGTCAACCTCGATGAGGAACCCTTTATCAGCTATGAACTGGCGATGATCAAAGTGCGCTACGATTCTCCCAAGACGAGGGAAGAACTGTCGGGACTGGCCGATTTGTTTCACGCCAAAGTCGTCGATGTCAACCTGAATTCCCTCATTCTCCGCGTGACCGGCCGGGAAGATCACGTCGATGCCCTCATCAAGGTGCTTTCGCCGTACAATGTACTGGAAATTGTGCGCACCGGGACGATTTCCCTGTCCCGGGGGCTCGTGCCGGTCAAGGAGATGTAGGGCGCAGGATATCTTCATCGCGCAGACCGGTTGCATCGTATAGAGACAGACGGAGCTGCCACCTATGAGAGACTATTCATGGGTGGCAGCTCCGTTTATTTTTATCCTGTTTTTCCGTATCAGCGGTACATGTCGGGACGGCGCAGCTTGAGGAAGGGCCGTTCTTCCTTGGCCTTACGGGCCAGACTCAGGTCGAGATCGCAGGCGATGAGCCGTTCCTGGTCGTCCCCTTTTGCCAGCAGATTGCCCCAGGGATCGATGATGAGGGACTGGCCGGCAAAGTCCATGTCCCCTTCTTTGCCGACGCGGTTGCACATGGCGACGAAGGTCTGGTTCTGATAGGCCTGGACGCGCATTTCCCATTCAAACATTTCCAGCGGTTCGGCTTTCGTATTGGCTGTCGGCACGATGACCAGATCGGCGCCCTGGGCGGCACAGGAGCGGATGCTTTCCGGCAGATGGCGGTCAAAGCAGATGACGATGCCGATTTTGCCGAAATCCGTCGTAAAGACTTGGAACCCTTCTTCTGACGGCGTGTAATAATCACATTCATAGAACTGGGGCGCCTGGAAAATGTGGACCATCTTGGAAATGCCGGCGATGCGGCCCTGACGGTCGAGGAACAGGTTGGCATCATAGGGCTTTCCCTGTTGTTTCAAGTAGAAATTGGGCGAAATATACATGTCGTGTTCCCGGCATTTTTCCTGGATAGCCTGCACTTTCTGATCCGTATCTTCCATTAGATACCCGGTGGCATCCTGGTTTTCATACTGGGCAAAAAATGGAGAGAACTGTACTTCCGGAAAAAACAGCAGATTGCAGCCCGCCGCCTTATCGCAGAAATCCAGTGTTTTTGTGAAATTTTCTTCCATATCCTTCGACATGGACATCTGAGCCATTCCTAATCGCATGACCTTCATCCCCCTCTGATATACAATAACTGAATCTAATTCTAGTATACCATAGAACAGAAGGGAAACATATACTTTTTAAAGGGCAGGATGGTTTGCAGTTTGCAGAATATATAGTATATAATAGAAGAAAAAATAAAAGAAACATTTCAGGAGGATCAGTATTATGGCAGATAAAAAAATGTATGCATTGTTTAAGACCAACCGCGGGGAATTCACCGTAGAATTATTTCCCGACAAGGCCCCGATTACAGTCGCCAATTTCAAGAAGCTGGCCGACAGCAAGTTCTATGACGGCACCATATTCCATCGCATCATCGCCGATTTCATGATCCAGGGCGGCGATCCCCAGGGAACGGGATTTGGCGGTTCCGATGAAATGATTCCCGATGAATTCGGCCCGGGCCTCGACTTCAGCGAACCGGGTGTCCTGGCCATGGCCAATGCCGGCCCCAATACGGGCAGTTCCCAGTTCTTTGTGACCGTCGTTCCGACGCCGTGGCTCCAGAATCATCACTCCATTTTTGGCAAAGTAGTAGAAAACTACGATGTCGTAGAAGCCATCAGCAAGACGGCGACCGATTTCCGGGATAAACCCTTGGAAGACGTCGTCCTCGACACCATTGAAATCGTTGAAAAATAATCAGACAGACCGGGCCTATTATACCTATGTCGTACGCTGTGCTGACGGGTCGTACTATACAGGATGGACCTGTGACATCCAGCGCCGGGTCGCCGCCCACAACAGCCGGGGCGGGGCAAAATACACCCGCAGCCGCCGGCCGGTGACCCTCGTCTGGAGCCAGGCCTTTGCATCGCAGCATGCGGCCATGCACTGGGAATGGGAAATCAAACAATGGCCACGCGCGAAGAAAATAGACCTGATTCAGACGCAGCAGAGACTGCCGGAAGAAGAATAGGGGATGGATTCGTGTGAAACGATGGAAAAAATGGATAACCACACTGGTACTGGGGACGTCACTGGTGACGCTGCCCGTTGGGATGGCGGCAGCTGCGTCTGCCGTGGAAACGGTACTCTATGGCGCCGCCGCAGCGGCCCTCATCAAGCAGCAGCTCGTCAAGATGGATACGCAGATGCAGCCGCAGATGCTGGCCCAGACCCAGGCCAAGACCGGTGTGGCAGATAATTATGAATATGAGCAGCGGCTGGACCGGATTGCCGACAACCTCGTCCGGACGGGGATGATCAAACGCAATTACGATGTCTATGCCAATCCCAGCAAGGATCTGAACGCCTTTGAAACGGTGGGCGGCGTCATTTCTGTCAATCAGGGCATGATGGATACGCTCAACGATGATGAACTGGCTTTCACCTTGTGCCATGAAATGCAGCACGGCGAACGCCATCACGCCATCAACGGCGTCATGAAGAGCATCGGCGTTTCCGTTGCCGTAGACCTTGCCTTTGGCGGCCATGCGGAAATGCTCGACGTACTCCTCGGCGGCATTGTGATCAATTACATCGACAATGAAATGGTAACCATGAATCAGGAAAAAGAAGCCGATGCCTATGGCTTTGAGGTCATGAAGAATACGCCCTACAACGTCGGCGGTGCCCCGTCGTCGATGCAGTTTGTCTATGAAAAATACGGCGACCTCTATCAGGAAGGGTTCAAACGGGTCATCAGCCCCAATAACCACCCACAGATGACGAAGCGCATTGAAAAGCTGGGCCGCCGCATGACGCGCTGGTCGGGCAATCACGTCCAGGTAGGGGGAGACATGGTCTACGTCAATGCCCAGCCCGTGGTCAGTCCCGCTCCGTACGGTGACTATTCGCGGCGCCGCCGTGCTTTCCTCGTTGCCGGGAACCTGTCACGCGTGACCCACACCATCTATGGGGAAGCGCAGGATGACAAGAAAATCCGGACGACTCCCGTTGCCTCTGGCAAGGTCAAAGGCATGGACCTGACAGGCAACGACTGGCAGATCCTCCAGAATGGCAACGAAATTTCCGTCCAGGGACAGCACATCATGGATTGTGCTCCCGGCGATGACGGCGCGGCCATTGTCCATAACCTGAATCAGGCGCTGCGGGCCAAACCGGCCATGCTTTCCGACAAAGAAATCCAGAAACTGGACAAGAAATGGAAGAGCCAGTACGGTTACAAAGCGCCGGCTAAAAAGGATAAGGCCAGGACAGAGAAAACAGAAGGACATAGCTGATTTATCCGATAGGGGTGAATTTTTTCAGGGACGCCGTATCATTGCGGCGCCTCTTTTTCTCCCTGTCCGGCCGTATGTTGTAAGATAGATAGAAATGGTATATAATAAGTAATGATTAGCGATATCATTAAAAGGAGGCGGGATGATGCGCCATAAAAGTATGCTGATTTTACTATTACTCTTGTCGTTTACCCTGGGCTATGGCGTCCTGGCTACGACAGCCCGGCAGAATGCGCATCACGGGCTCATCGTGTCGCCGCCTCTGGAAAAAGCACAGAAAATATACGGTTCGTCCGGAGACCGGACCGATAGGGAAAAACCGGTTCTCCTGCGCCATTATTCGGAAGGAGCGCCGGCTCCGGTCCACCCCATCCTGCGCTGGACCCGTGTAGATGGAGCTGTCATGTACGATGTGCAGGTCCTTCGGCAGATGGAACCGGATGAAAAAACGGGAGACATCGCCTACGAACCGGTCATGCCGGAACAGCGGGCCTATACCAACGGCATCGAACTGGCCCTGCCGGATGATTTCCAGGACGACTGTTTCTACTATCGCGTCTATGGGCTGGATATGGAGGGACGCCGGGTCAGTGACTATTCATCAATTGAAAAAGTTCCCCTGGACCGGATGGCTCCCTTTGTAGAAAAGCCGGAGCTGTTGTCTGCGTATAATACGGGAAAGGGGTCAGTCCTGCTTTATCCCGTCTACGACTGGTTCCCCGTACCCGGAGCCAGCCAGTATGAAGTGGAAGTACTGGATTCAGCGCCGGAAAATCCCGGAGGCGTAGAACCGTCACAGCACCGCATCGACGTGTACCGGACCGATTCGGCTCAGAAATACGATCCCCGGCCGCACTATGGGAATCATCCCTTTTACTGGCGGGTCCGGGCCCTCGATGAGCAGGGGGGCCCCATCGGCGTCTGGTCCGATGCCCAGCCGTTTTTGACCGATCCGGATACGCCCTATACGGTGGCCGTCCTGGGCGACAGCATCAGCCACGGTGGTGGCAGCGTCTCCTATTCGCCGGCTGACTGGGATTTCAGCTATCTGTCGTACCTCGATTTTCCTGCAGTCAACCTGGCCCAGAGCGGCGATACGAGTACCATGACCAAAGACCGGTTCGACGCCGATGTCCTGCCATTCAGGCCGAAATATCTCCTGATCCTCATGGGATCGAACAGCCTGCGCAACGGCCTGGGGGCGGACGTCGTCATTTCCGATATGGAAGAGGTGCGAAAAAAATCCCTGGAACACGGTATCCGTCCGGTATTCCTGACCGTGCCGCCTGTCAATCCCGACAATATCAAACGGACTTTTGACGATGAAACGGCGCCGGACTGGCAGTGGCAGATCGGCCGCGTCAACCGTTATATCCGTTCCCAGGTCCATATCGACATTACGCCGGGCATGTACGATAGCCAGGGGATGCTCCGGACGGAACTGGCCTTCGACGGCCTCCACCTGGATCCGGCAGGAAAGAAGCTCATGGCACAGGCAATCAACGCGGCCTGGCCGGACATCGAAAATCTGCCGGACAGTGCCTGGGATGAATGACGGGAACGATTTGTGATGCTTCCCGTGCTTATGGTATAATACGGAATGTGAGCTGAAAGAGTGATTCTGACAGCAAACATGATATCTATATGTCGTTCTTCACTGTAAAGGTGTCTGCACAGCAAAGGCGGAGTACATGTATGACAAGGGACCTCTGTGCTTTCGGCATGGAGGTTTTTTTCAGGTAATGCCATGAAACGAATACTAACGAAGATATTGACAATCTGCGCTCTGCCCCTGCTTCTGATAGCCTGCTGGCAGCTGGGAAGCATGGGGCACTGGTGGGGCTCATATATCGTCCCGCCGCCGGAACGGGTCTGGTCCAGCTGGCTGCAGCTGGCCGCGTCGGGGCAGCTGGCCCGCCATATCGGGGCGAGCCTGATGCGGGTCATGACGGGCTTTGCCATCGCAGCGGCCCTGGCCCTTCCCAGCGGAATCTGGCTGGGCCTGCATCCGGCGGCCCGCCGTGTCTGCCATTCCCTCCTGGAATTTCTGCGGAACGTGCCGCCCCTGGCCCTGCTGCCCATGCTCATCCTCTGGTTCGGCATTGGCGAGGCCAGTAAAATCATCATCGTCGTCCTGGCGACCTTTTTCCCAATATTCCTCAATACCCTCGACGGCATGTCCCACCCCGATGAACAGCTGCTGGAAATGGGCCGCGTCTATGGCCTGTCTTCCCGGGCTGTTTTCTGGCATATCCGCCTGCCTCAGGCCTTGCCTGCCATGTACACGGGACTGCGCATCGGCCTGGGCTACAGCTGGCGCTCCCTCATCGGGGCGGAAATGATTGCCGCCACGGCAGGCCTGGGATATCTCATCCTCGACGGGGAAGAAATGGCCCGGCCTGATATCGTCGTGGCCGGCATCCTGACCCTGGGCGTCCTGGGAATCGCCGCTGATGCCCTCATGAGAGCCATAGGCCAGCGCTATCTCTGGACAGAAAGGAAGGAGCATCATGAGTGATATCCGCATGGAAGACCTGTCCCGCTTCTATACCCTGCCTGACGGCAAACGGGTAGCTGCCCTGAAAGGGTGCAGTCTGTCCATCCGGGACGGCTCGTTTACGGTCATCGTCGGAAAGAGCGGCTGCGGCAAGACGACACTCCTGCGCCTTCTGGCCGGACTGGAACGGCCGGACGAAGGGACCCTCGATTTTGGCGGCTCCCGCCCGCGGACCGGTGTCATGTTCCAGACGCCGCGCCTGCTCCCCTGGCTGACCGTAGAAGACAATGTGTGCATCTGGCGGCATGGCATGGGCGGATCGGCCGAGCTGGCCGGCCAGTATCTGAAGGCCTTCGGCCTCGATTCCTTCCGCAAAGCCTACCCGGATCAACTGTCCGGCGGCATGGCCCAGCGGGCTGCCCTGGTGCGTACCCTGTCGTGTCAGCCCCGGTTGCTCCTCATGGATGAACCCTTCGCGGCCCTGGACTATTTTACCCGGGAAAAACTGCAGGACGAGCTCATGGCCCAGTATGTGCGGCAGCCCATGACCATCGTATTCATCACTCATGACCTCGATGAAGCGGTGCGGCTGGGGCAGGACATCCTGGTCATGCACAAAGGCTGCTGTGGCGGACGCGTCACCAACGAAGAACCCTATCCCCGGCCATCTGTTGCCGGACGGATGGCACTGAAAACCGATATATTGCATATTCTTGAAGAAGAAAAGGAGACTCCCCTATGAAACGAAGCGTACAACTCGTACTGGCAGGCCTGGCTATTGTCGTAGCCATGGCAGGCCTTGCCGGCTGCGGCCAGGAAAAATCGGCCAATGCGGCAAAGAAACCGGAAACAATCAACATGACCTATGTCAAATCGCCCCTCAATATCCCGTCCATCATAGAAAAGAAAGATCAGGTATTTGAAAAAGCATTCAAGGACGACGGCATTACCATTACCTATTCCGACCTCGATGCCGGCCCGAAACAGACGGAAGCCCTGGCTGCCGGTAAAATCGACGTCTGCCATGCTCTGGGCGGAACCAGTGCCATCCTGGCCAGGGCCAACGGCATCGACCTGACGGTCGTCGGCGTCTACAGCCGGGCACCGGAAGCCTTTATGATCATGACCAAAGACCCGTCCATCCAGTCGGTCAAAGACCTGAAAGGCAAAAAAATTGCCGGCCCGAAGGGGACTATCCTGCACCAGCTCCTCCTGGCGGCCCTGGCTAAAGAAGGAATGAGCGCCGATGACGTCCAGTTCGTATCCATGGGCATCCCCCAGGCAGCGGCAGCCCTCAGCGGCGGCAGTGCCGATGCAGCCCTGCTGGCAGGTCCGGCGACACTGAAAATGAAAAACGACGGCGCCCGCATCCTGACGACGGGCAAAGGCCTCCTCGATGCCACCATCGTCATTGCCATGCGCAGCGACTTTATCAAACAGTACCCCGAAGTGGCAAAGAAATTCATGCGGACCCATGAAAAAGTCGTCAAAGACTACCTGGCAGATCCGCAGAAATACTACGGCACAGCTGCCGCGGAAACGGGCCTCACGGAAGACCAGGTACAGGCTATGGCTGGCTGGTACGATTTCAACCCGGCCATCACCGATGCTGACATAGAAGACCTTACGAAGACCCAGGACTTCCTCGTCGAAACAGGCATGCTGGAAAAAGACCGCAAGATAGACATCAAAGCTCTCTGCCAGTCTGTTCAGTAAAGAAATACATACTAAAAAGGGCTGTAATAAAATGTGATATGCTCCCCCTATGAGAGATAGTAAAAAAATAAAACTGTCATCATAGGGGGAGCATATCATTATGTAGCTTTTATACCAAGGTCCTTTTTCTTATCTCCAAAAATTCCCACAACATCTTGATACTATCCCCTCCCTTTCTTCATCGTGCAGTCATTTCATTTCTATGGTATAATGCATACATAGCATGCACGTTATGAACATAATTCAGAGGGATGCGCTGAGGTGGTGCATCTGTGATGGGAGTGTATCCATGGAAAAGAAAAAGATGGCGAAATTGGCTGGCGGCGTTGTCGTAGGGGCCGCAAAGGGCAGTGTGGGTATGGTACGGAATGTCCGCGGGCTGACCTACCGGCAGCGGGATTTTGATATGCTCATCGCCAGGCTGCGCGAACAATCTCTGGAGTATCAGGATATCCAGCATCTCATGGCGAAAAGCCAGTTGAAAGGGGAAACGAAGCGGGATATGATCCTCGATTCCATTGGACTGAGTCTGCCGAATTTCTGGCAGCGCCTGCTGGGCTGGAAGATTCCCGATGACCTGCAGCAGGCCTATGAGCTGGCCTATCCCGATAAGGCTGCCGATATGGATTTCCGCAGTGCCATAGAGAGCATGGATGAAAATCAGCTTGAAGGATTTGTAAACGGTCTGAAGGGAAAATTATTTGAAATACGCTATACGGACTATTTGAACGATGGCCACCTGCCGGCAGGATGCCATGCCGAAATGGCCCAGTCGGCGACACAGCCCGGCTGGGATATAGCGATTTATAATAGTGATGGCAGCATCAATGACGTACTGCAGCTCAAAGCGACGGAATCGGCCCAGTATATAGAGAATGCTTTTGAACGTTATCCTCACATCGATATTGTCTCTACGGATGAAGTCTACAGTCAGGTAACGATGGGAGATATGTCGGCCCACCTGATCGACAGCGGTATTTCCAATGAAGAGCTGTCCCAGTATGTGCTGGAACACGTCGATGCGGCAGAGGCCGTGCAGAGCGACAATCTGTTCCCGTCGGTCATCCCGTATATCCTCATTGCCTATTCCGTATCCCGGAAAGTGGAATTATCCGACTACCGGAAAGGAAATGAATTTGGCCGTCGGTCCGTTCTTTCCTACGTGTGCCATGCCCTTGGCGTAACGGCAGCGGTCTTTACCCATACGTGGTGGCTGGCTCCCGTCACGTCGGTATCATTGCGCCTGGCCAATCATTACGGAGAAAAGCGGTCCCTGGCGTACCAGTCGCTGAAACGGGCGGTCAACACGAATGAGACAGTACTCAAAAGGTACAGGGATTACAAAAAGCGGATATTGATAGAGTGGTAATTAGGACCCACGGCCGGGGACTTGTTTCCTGACGTGCCGCGGCGTCTGGCTTATTTACTATGCATCGCCGGCGGGACCATCATCTGCGTCGTCGTCGTCAGTCAGCGTAGCCCCGCTACGCCTCCCTCCATCCTCCTTGCATCTGACGGCCCCGCCGACGATGCCTGACGTAAAACGCCAGCCGTCGTGGCACTAGAGCTGATAATTTTAGTATAAAAAGCTGGTTTGACGAACTGGTTTCTTCATCAAACATCAAACTCCAAACTCCAAACTATCCCTTTCCGTCCCCGGTCATGGGTCCTTTGTTGCTAAGTTTATATAGAAAAGCCGGTTCGACGAACTGTGTAATATGGCGTCCCTGTGAGGGGAAGCTGTCAGCTTTGCTGACTGAAGGGTCCTTTTATCATCTGAGTTCCAGTATCTGAGTCCGAAAACTATTCCTTTCCCACTAACCACTAACCACCAGCTCTTCCCCCACATATGGAAAATGGGCTGTCCTTTGAAGTTTCTTTCCTGGGGCAGCCCATTTTCTGGGAGTAGAGTATATGAGGTGGTTTTTACTTTTGTTTGATGAAGTCCGGTGTGGTCAGGTAGCGGTCGCCGTTATCGGGCAGGAAGGCTACGACAGTCTTGCCGGCGTTTTCCGGGCGGTTGGCAATCTGAGTAGCTGCATAGAGGGCGGCACCGCCGGAGATACCGATAAGCAGGCCTTCTTCCTGGGAGAAGGCTTGTGCTGTATCATAAGCCTGGTCGGTCGTGACGGTAAAGACTTCGTTGTAAATCTTGGTGTCCAGTGTTTCCGGTACGAAGTTGGCGCCGATGCCCTGGAGTTTGTGCGGGCCGGCATGGCCTTCAGACAGGAGCGGGGAATCAGCCGGTTCGACGGCTACAATCTGGACGGATGGTTTCTTTTCTTTGAGGTACTGGCCTACGCCGGTAAGGGTACCGCCTGTGCCGACGCCGGCGATGAAGATATCGACCTGGCCGTCTGTGTCTTCATAGATTTCCGGGCCCGTCGTTTCTTTGTGGGCTTTCGGGTTTACCGGATTGGTAAACTGGCCGGGGATAAAGGAGTTGGGGATTTCTTTTGCCAGTTCGTTGGCTTTGTCGACCGTGCCCTGCATCCCTTTTTTGCCTTCCGTGAGGACAATTTCACCACCGTAGGCTGCAATGAGGTTGCGCCGTTCGACGGACATGGTTTCCGGCATGGTGAAGATGGCGCGGTAGCCTTTGGCGGCGGCGACGGCTGCCAGGCCGATGCCCGTGTTGCCACTGGTCGGTTCGATGATGACCGAACCTTCTTTGAGGATGCCTTTCTGTTCGGCATCTTCAATCATAGCTTTGGCGATACGGTCTTTGGCAGATCCGGCAGGGTTGAACATGTCCAGTTTGACCAGGACTTTTCCTTTGACGCCGGCTTTTTTATTGAAACGCTGTGGTTCTAAGAGCGGTGTATGACCTACTAATTCCAAAGAGCTTTTATAAATTTTTCCCATAATGACATCCCTCCATAAATTGGATAAAAATAGTATACATTGAGCGCGCGGCTGTATATGCGGATACCGTTTCCCCCGATGATGCAAAAATCCGCCGTCTCGTTCAGAGGCGGCGGACCGTGGTTCCACTCTGGTTGCAGTATAACTGCCACTCGGTACCGGTAACGGCGGCTGCCGGAACGGGATACTCATGGTTCCCCCGTTCTGCTCGCAAAGGCATTCGCTGCAATACGTGCCGGGCAGGCTTTCAGCCTATGGCCTGCGTTCTCTGACGACCGTTGTTACAGGTACTTGTTTTGCTCATCGCTATCTCAATGTTTACGATTATAGTACACTTTCCATTTTGATTTGTCAATAGGAAAAACAGAAAAAATACTAAAAAGGTAACTTTTTCTTTATGAACAGGTTTTTTGTGTATCCGTTCAACTGTATATATAAGTTACTATAGATGTGTGGTATAATAGGACTAATACCAAGGGAGGAAATATTATATGCTTGTCCAATTTTCCGTACGGGGCTGCCTGTCTTTTTCAGACACGGTGACACTGCGCCTCGTGCCTTCCGACCATGCGCGTATCAAAGGCACCCGGTATGAACCTTGTTTTCGTGCCCTGCCCGATTATAAAATCATGCGCTCTCTGCTGGTGTTCGGTCCCAGCGGCTCCGGCAAGACGAATCTGCTCATTGCCCTGCAGTTTTTGCTCGACAGCATCCTGACGGGGTGGACGCCAGCACTTTTGCCTTCGGGAAGCGGTCCCGTGTCCTTTTCCATCGTCCTGTACGATGAAGTCCATGACCATTCTTATGAATACAGTCTGTCCTATACGGCAGATGGCATCGGGGAGGAACGCCTTTCCATCGGCGGCACCTTGCAGTATGCCTACAACAGGGGAGTCCTCGAGTGGCACGGGCCGGGAAATGCGCCCCGTGTGAGCGGCGGTGAAGATATCCTGTCCCAGACGGCGCCTTTTTTGCCGGAAAGTGAAGGCCTGCGGCAGGCCACGGCGGCAATCCACATTGTGCGGGAGCGGGATATGACGGTCTGGCAGCAGATGCCCATGCGCCTGTCCGAAGTAGAACAGACGTACTGGCAGGCAGAAGAAGGAGCCATCCTGTCCCTGCTGCAGCTCATCGACTCGTCTATCTGCCGCATTTCCTATACGGACAGCGGAGGTCTGTGCGAAGTCATGCTGTGGCGCCGGGGTGAATCCCGTCCCTGCCGGCTTTCCGACGAAGCGGCGGGCGTGCGCAAGATGGCGGCTCTGGCAGCCGGCCTGGCACAGATGCGGCAGGGCAGTACGGTCATCATCGACGACCTGGATTCCTACTGGATGACGCCGGTCGTACAGCACCTCATCCGTGATTTCGTCCATCAGGAAGACAACCGGGGCCAGCTGCTGGGCGTGACCCATGACCTGCTGCTCCTGGATAATGACCTGTTCCATCCGGAACAGCTGTGGATAGCCCGGCGCGGCCTTCAGGGCAGAACGCAGATCTGGCCCATCAGCGCCTATCACCTGCGCTGTGAACGGCGCAGGCTGTATGATGCATACATTAAAGGAGAATTCAATACATACCCGTTTGAGGAGGCGGTACGATGAGTATACAGATGACCTATCTGGCTCACAGCGGGTTCGCTGTAGAGACAGCGACGAAAGTACTCGTATTTGATTATTATCAGGATGAACAGCGCGTCGTGCGCCGCTATGCCGACGGTGACAAGCCGTTGTGGTTTTTTGTCAGTCACTGGCACGGCGACCATTTCAACCGCCATATCATCGACTTTTCCCATAAAGCCCAGGCCTATATCGTCAACAAGGACGTGCCGTTCCGGCAGGCCCCGCAGGACAAACTGTATTCCATGGAAGTCTATGATACGCGCCGCATCGACGATGCCATCGTGACCCAGTTCGGCTCGACCGATGAAGGCGGTTCCTTCCTGGTCCGGACAGACGGGCTGAGCCTGTTTCATGCCGGTGACCTGAACTGGTGGCACTGGAATGGTGACACCGATGAGAATAATGAAAACGCCAGACGCCTGTTTGACGCTGAAATGAAGAAATTGGACGGCCTTACGGTCGATGTGGCCTTTTTCCCCGTCGATGCCCGCCTCGAAGGAGCCCGGGAATGGGGTGTACGGGAATTTTTAAAGCATGTGACAGTCAAGCTCTGTCTGGTCCCCATGCACTATTTCGGTACACCGTGGCAGCCGTCGGAGGCATTCCGCAAGGCTTATCCGGATCAGTCCCTGTGGATTCCTGTCCATAGCGGAGATACGAAACTGCTTTGGTGACACGGCATAACTATACGACCGGCACGAGCCGGAGGAGGAACGATAATGACCCAATTTGAGACAACGACAGGGCAGACGCGGAGTCATATAGCCAATTATATACTGATTATCGCGGCACTGCTCCTGCTTTTTTCCTATCCTTTCCGGGACCTGTTCTGGGGAGGACTCATCATGCACCTGTCCGGCGCGGCCCTCATCGGGGGACTGGCCGACTGGTATGCTGTGACGGCATTGTTCCGTCGGCCCCTGGGAATTTCCTTTAAAACGGCACTGATCCCCAGCAGCAAGGAACGGATTGCCGAAACGGCCCGGCACATGATCGAAAGTGAAATCCTGACCGTCCCCAACATGTATCATGTACTGAAGCATCATCCCGTCCTGGAAGCGGGCCTTTCGTACCTTCATACGGAAAAGGGATTCCAGTCGGCAGAACGCGTCCTGGGGCACGTCCTCAATACCTTTTTGTATACCCTGGACATGAAAAAAATCGTCGATGCCTTTTCCGATATGGGGGCCGACGCCATCGAAAAAATCCGCATAGCGCCTATCATGGGCAAAGCCCTCAAGACCAGCCTGGTCGGGGAAGCGGGAAATGATTTCCTCGATTTTCTCATCTGTACACTGGAATCGATGACCAGGAGTGAAACGGCCAAACGGTACATGGCCGATATTTACCGTGAATCCCTGCGCCAGTACGAACACCGCAATTTCGTCTATGCCCTCATCGTCAAGGCTGCCCTGGCCAGCGATATGTTCAGCCCCGAACGGGTAGCGGCCAATCTGCAGGAAAAATTCCTGGCCGTACTGCAGGAAGCAAAGAAACCCGATTCGGAAGAACGGAAGAAAGCCCTGCAGTTCATCTGGCAGCAGGCGGAACAGCTGGAAGTCAATCCGGTCTGGCAGGAACGGTTGGAAAGCTATAAAATGCGTCTGTTCCATCACGTCGTTTCCCGTCCGGACATGAAAGAAGCGTGGCAGCGCTACGTACAGGACCCGGACCGGCAGAACCGGATCTGCCGCGCCGCCGCGACCTACGCCATCGAACGTCTCGAAGGCTGGAAGAGCAGCGACCTGCAGGTAGAACAGATGAACCGTATGGTCCTGGCCCTGGCGGCAAAGGAACTGAAACGGCTCCAGAACTGGTTCGGCGCGACGGCAGAAAAAGAAATACTGGCCTACGACAGCCAGGAATTAGCCGACGCGCTGGAAAGCCGCGTATGGTACGATCTGCAGATGATCCGCGTCAACGGCTCACTGGTCGGCGCCGTCCTGGGCGCTTGTATCTTCCTTGCCATGTACGCATTGAAAGGAGGCTGGTAATATGACATACCGTCAGCGGGCAAATGCCATCCTGGCCTTATCTTTCCTCTGCTTTGTCCTCGTATTCTGGTGGTGGTACAGCCACGAAGTGGGCCTGTTGGGAGAGCTGCTGTTTTTCGTCATCCAGTCGGCCCTCATCGGCAGCATTGCCGACTGGTTCGCCGTGACGGCCCTCTTTGAACGGCCTCTGGGATTTCCCTATCATACGGAACTGGTCTACAGCCACCGCACGCAGATCATAGACGGCATGACCCATGTCGTGTCGGAAAAACTGCTGCAGCCGGGCATGTGGAAAGACAAATTATATACCGTCTCCTTTGTAGACAAATTTACGAACTGGCTGACCAGCAGCGGCGGCCGGGAAAAATTCCGGACCCTGTTGTTTGAAGTCGCCCAGCAGGCCTATGAATATGGCCGGCAGAGCAAGAATCAGCAGTATATCGCGGCCCATATCCGGACCTACCTCAAGCGGCAGCCCCTGCTGAGCTTTTTGCAGGACCGCATGATCACCATGCTGGAAGACCCGGACAGCCAGATGCTCACCGATATTATCGGCCTCATCAAGGACTGCGTGCGCAGCAAGGAATTTGAAACCGTCCTCATCCGGGCCCTCGACGAATGGATGGCCGAATCCCGGACGGCTCCGCACCTCATCATGACCCTGAATAAATTTACGGGCATGGTCGACACCAAAAAAGTAGCCAAAGACGTGCAGAATGGCATCATCGTCTGGCTGGAACGGTGGGAACACGCCGGCGGCAAAGAACGGCAGTGGCTGTGTCAGAAACTGGAACTGCAGATGTATGCTATGAATGGCCAGCTGACCTACACGGTACAGCGCTGGCAGGATCAGTTCGTCGATTCCCTGCCTGTAGAAATGTGGCTCACCTCGACGCAGCGCGCCAGCCAGGCCTATTTCACCACCGGCGTAGAAGGCAAGGACAAATTGCAGAATCTCCTGGAAGGGGAATTCATGCATTACCTCGACTACTGCAGCCAGTACCCGGAAATCAAGGACTGGATTGACGACCAGATCCGCCGGGGATGTGAAATCATCCTGGAACACGAACACTCCCTCATCGGCGTCGCCGTGCGGGAAGTGTTGTCCGGCTTTGACAAGAAGAAATTCAATGCCTTCCTGGAAAGCAAAGTCGGTGAAGACCTGGCCTGGATCCGTATCAACGGCGCCATCGTAGGCGGCACCCTGGGTCTCTTCGTCTTCGTCATCCTGAAAGTCATATACGAACCCTTCTTTGTACCCTTCATACGCAACTTGTTTATGTAATCGTAGGACCCACGGCTGGAATCTTGTTTCCTGACGTGCCGCGGCGTCTGGCTTATTTACTATGCCTCGCCGGCTGGACCATCATCTGCGGCGTCGTCGTCAGTCAGCGTAGCCCCGCTACGCCTCCCTCCATCCTCCTTGCATCTAACGGCCCCGCCGACGATGCCTGACGTAAAACGCCAGCCGTCGTGGCACTAGGGGTGGGAATTTTAGTATAAAAAGCCGGTTTGACGAACCGGCTTTTTTTGCTACCTGCTGCTTGCGGTCTGCTGCCTGCGGCCCTTCCTGTCATAAAAAACCAGAATATTTGTATAAAAGGCTGTTCAATTTTACAAAGAGTGGTATAATATGTAATGTAGCTTCATAAAAATTCGGATTTAAAGAAGGGCAGTCTTATGAATATTCAACAGCAGGTGTTTAAAAAGTTATTTGGGCGGTTGATGCCGCTTATTATGTTTTTATATTTTATTTCCTTTGTAGACCGGGCCAATATTGGCATTGCCTCTCTGACGATGAATCAGGATCTGGGCATCGGTACGGCGGCTTATGGCTTTGGTGCCGGGCTCTTTTTTATCGGTTATTTCCTCTTTGGCCTGCCGAGTAATGTTATCCTGGCACGGCTGGGGGCACGGCGCTGGATTGCCGCTATCCTCTTTGTGTGGGGCCTCATTTCGACGAGTACCATGTTCGTCCACAACGCCGTCGAATTATATATCGTACGCTTTGTCCTGGGCGCGGCAGAAGCGGGATTTTATCCCGGCATCATTTATTACCTCGATCACTGGTTCCCCCTCCAGGCAAAGACGCGGGCCTTCAGTTATTTTCACATGTCCCTGGCCATTTCCATGTGCATCGGCAATGTCCTGAGCGGCGTCATTCTCGGAATGGACGGTCTGGCAGGACTGGCCGGCTGGCAGTGGGTCTTCCTTTGTGAAGGGCTGCCGGCTGTTCTCTGTTCCTTTGTGGCCTACCGGGTCCTCCTCGATTCTCCGCGGGACGTATCGTGGCTGACGGATGAAGAAAAAGACTGGCTCGTTCAGAAACTGGCGGGCGAACGGGCGACGAAGCCCATGGGCAGTTCCACCTCCATGTGGAGCGTCTGCACGAAACCCCAGGTCTGGCATTTTGCTCTCATTTATACGACGCTCAATATCGGCTTTTACGGGATTTTATTCTGGCTGCCCCAGATCGTCAAGGGCATGGCTGGCACGAATAATATGATCACCAGCATCCTCAGCGCCATCCCCTGGATCACGGCCATCGTGGTCATGGGCTTTGTGGCAGGCTATGCCGACCGGTCCCACAAGAAAAAGAAATTCGTGGCCGTCCCCATTTTCCTCGGCGCCCTGGGCCTTCTGGCAGGGACGTATTTCCACAATTATCCCGTCCTGGCCCTGGCCTGCCTGTCCTTGTCAACGGCCTGCTGCGAATGCCCCGTAGGCCCATTCTGGACCTTCCCGTCGCGCATGTTCGATGGCGTCACCGGAGCGGCTGCCATTGCCATCATCAATGCCATCGGCAATCTGGGAGGATTTTTCGGGCCCTACCTGTTCGGCCTCGTATCGACGGGCAGCAACTTTACGACGGGCTTTGTCGTCCTGGCTTCGATGATGATTATTTCTTCCATCCTGGCCATACTTGTCAAGGAAAAGTAAATCAGCTATGATATAAAAGTCCGGACAGAACGGATAGCCTGTCCGGACTTTGTGTATACAGAAAGGGAGCATATAAGATGAAACCATATCAGAAAATTACCAAAGATATCATACAGAAATTAGTGGATATACTGGGAGAAAAAGGCGTTTCCACCGATCCGGACCGCCTCGTCCAGTATGAACGGGATGAAGGAGTGGAACGGGAATTTTTCCGTACGCCCGATGCCGTAGTCTACCCGACGACGGCTGAAGATGTAGCGGCGGTCTTGCAGCTGGCCAATACGGAAAATATCCCTGTCATTCCCCGGGGCGCCGGCACGGGGCTGGAATTCGGCGCCGTCGCCAATACCTATGGCGGCATCATACTCAGCACGGAAAAGATGAACCGTATCCTCGAAGTGAACGGGGAAAAAATGTACATGGTCGTCGAACCGGGCGTCCGCACGGCTGACGTACAGGCTGCTGCCAAGGCCCAGGGCCTTCTCTATGCAGGCGATCCATGCAGCGGTGATTCCTGCTTCATCGGCGGCAATGCCTCGACCAATGCCGGCGGCAACCGGGCCGTCCGCTACGGTACGACGCGGGACCAGATTTATAGCATTGAAGTCGTGACGCCCCTGGGGCAGATTACCCGTCTGGGCAGCCGCTTAAAAAAAGTATCGACAGGCTATCCTCTGGAAAAAATCGTCATCGGCTCCGAAGGTACGTTAGGCATTATCACAAAACTGGTCTTGAAACTGGTGCCCCTGCCCAAATACAGCGTCAACGTCCTGGCCATTTTCAAAACTATCGACGACGCCATGTCCATCGTCAACGCCCTGCCCAAAGCCGGCATCGAACCGACCTGCCTGGAATTTATGGACAATGATTCTGTACGGGTCACAGAAAAATTCCTCGGGGAAAAACAGCCTCATTCTGATATAGGAAATTACATGATTATCCAGGTAGACAGCAACGATGAAGACCGCATCGACGACCTGTGCGTCGCCCTCGATGAACTCTGTCACGACCACAGGGCCATCGATGTCTTCGTCGCCGACGCCGAACGGATCTGGAAAGTGCGCAAGAACTTCTCTGAAGCCTCGACGACAGACAGTCCCATCATGGTCATGGAAGATTTCGTTGTCCCGGCCGATGAACTGGCCAATCTCTTGAAAGAACTGGAAAAAATCAGTGCCGACCAAAAGACTCCGGTCCGTTCCGTAGCTCATGCCGGAGATGGCAACCTGCACCTGGACATCCTGAAAAAAGACATTCCCGACGACCAGTGGCCGGCCAAAGTAGAAGCCTTTGAAAAAGCAGCCTATGACGCCGTATACCGCCTCGGCGGCCGTATCTCCGGAGAACACGGCATCGGCGAAAAGAGAAAGAACCTCATGGCCCATTACACGGACCCGGTAGAGCTGGCCCTCATGAAAGCTGTAAAAAAAGCCTTCGATCCCAACGACATCCTCAACCCGGGAAAAATCTTTGATGTGGAGTGAGAAGATCCGTTGGTCGTTCATCGAAAGAGAAAAAGCTGGTGGTTAGTGGCCGGTGGTCAGTGATTAGTGGGAAGGGATAGTTTGAAGTTTGGAGTTTGACGAAGAAACCAGTTCGTCGAACCGACTTTTCTATATAAACTCAGCACTAAAGGACCCACGACCGGGGACGGTTTCCATCCTGAATCGCCTGGGATGGTGTCAGATGCAAGGCGGAAGAAGGAGTCATAGCGGCGCTATGGCGACTGATGACAACGAAGCAGATGACGCCATACCGGGTGAGACAGGGGAAATAAGTCTCCGGCCGTGGATCCTCGTCATACGCCGGTCCCGTCAAACGCCGGGATGAATCCTTCGCTGGCACTGGATTTTTCTTGTACGAATCCATCTTCGATGCCGCTGTCAAAGAGATATTGTTCGGCCTCGTCGTATTCTTCATCCGTGAGGGGTCTGTTGATTTCCGGGTATTCACTGGCCCTGCCGCAGGGGACGTACTGGCGCATGAGGCTGAACAGGACTTGTTCTGGTCCGAAGTGGTCCCGTACCCAATCGATGACGTGCTTTGTATTGTCTACGTGGCCGGGCAGGATGAGATGGCGGATGACGACGCCTTTCTGGAGCATGCCGTCGTCGTCCAGAACATAGGGGCCCGTCTGGTCGTACATGGCGAGGATGGCCCGGGCCGCTACGTCCGGATAGTTCCGGGCTCCGCTGTAGCACTCGGCCATGGCCGGGTCCATGTACTTCAGGTCGGGCAGGTAAATCTGGACTTTTCCCTCGAAGGCCCGGATCGTTTCTACCCGTTCATAGCCGCCGCAGTTGTAGACCACTGGTACGGGCAGCGGCTCTGACAGGCTTTCCAGGATGGCCCGCGTATAGGGCGTGGGGGTTACGAGATTGATATTGTGTGCCCCTTGGGCGATAAGTTCGTGGTAGATGGCCCGGAGCCGGGACACCGTGATGGGGATGCCTTTGCCATCCATGCTGATTTGGGAATTCTGGCAGAAACAGCAGCGCAGGTTGCAGCTGGAAAAAAAGACCGTGCCCGATCCGCGGCTGCCGCTGATGCACGGCTCTTCCCAAAAATGCAGGGCCGCCCGTGCCAGCACCGGCTGGAGTGGACTGTGGCAATAGCCGGGAAGGTCCGGGCAGATGCCGTCACTGGTAAGGGGCCGGACGACATGGCATTGACGGGGACAGTCCGTGCAGGGCTGTGTTGTATTCATGAAAATCACCTCGATCCTACTATATACCAAAAAAAGGACGACCGCAAATGCGATCGTCCTTTTCTATTACCAGACTAGATTAGGCCTGTTTGAAGTCTTTCGGGCAGGTCAGTTCGGCGAAGCGTTTTGCTTTCGGATCCGTAGCGACCAGTTCCTGGAGTTTCTTCAGTCCTTCTTCTTCTACCGACTTGGTAGTCGTGTAGCTGGCCGGAACCGTCTTGGACAGTTCGAAGCACTTTCTGAGAGAACTGATACTTACAATGATGACCAGAATCAGCATGATGGCAGATACGGCGAACAGGAGCATTTCGCCCTTCGGCAGATACAGACCAAACATGTTGAGGAAGTCAGCCCAGAAGATAACGACAGTCAGGAATGCCCACGGAAGACCCGTGACCCATACATAGCGGGCTTTACCCATGCTGCAGATAACAACAGAGGAAATAGCCAGGGTGATGATGGCGAGCAGCTGGTTGGATACGCCGAATATCGGCCAAATCGTGGACAAGTTGCCTTGTACGAGGATATAGCCCCATGCGCCGGAGATAGCAGCCGATGCGATGATGGCGCCCGGAGTCCAATGGGGATCGCCGAATTTGGTCCATACGCGGCCAACGAGTTCCTGCAGCATGTAACGGCCAACACGTGTGCCGGCATCGATGATTGTCATGATGAACAAGGCTTCGAACATGATGCAGAAATGATACCAGTAGCTCATGAGAGAATCAAGACCAGGGATGTTGGAGAAGATGAATGCCATGCCGACAGCCAGCGATACAGCACCGCCAGGACGATGGGCAACGTTTTCACCAACCATTGCGTTCAACTGCGGCAGATCGACGACCTGCATGCCGAGAGCATTGAAATGTTCAGCTGTGGAGTTGATAGCAAAGTAATCATTCGGAACGAGGGATGTAGCTGCGATGAGGGCCATCATAGCTACGAAGGATTCGGTCAGCATAGCGCCATAACCGACAGGAACGATGGAACGTTCATTCATCAGCATCTTCGGAGTTGTACCAGTAGAAATCATGCAATGGAAACCGGAAACAGCACCGCAGGCGATGGTGATGAAGATGTACGGAAGAACAGGGCCAGTGATGACCGGGCCGCCGCCAGCGCAGAACTGGGTGAGGGCCGGCATCTGGATGGTCGGGCCGACGACGATAACGCCGATAGCCAGGGCACCGATAGTACCAATCTTCATGTACGTGGAGAGGTAATCACGCGGAGCCAGGAGCAGCCAAACCGGAAGAGCTGCGGCAACGAAACCGTAGATGATCAGGGCGATATCAATTCCGTGGCGGCTGATGGTGAAAATCGGAGCCAGTGTCGGGGAAGCCTGTACAGCAGGACCAGCGACAACAGCCAGCAATGTCAGGACGACACCGATGACCGTACCTTCCTTGATTTTGCCAGGACGAAGGAACTGCATGTAAATACCAATGAACAGAGCGATAGGAATCGTCATGCCGATGGTGAACGTGCCCCAGGGGCTGTCATGAAGGGCGTTGGAAATAACAACGGCCATACCAGCCATAGCGAGGATATTCAGGAACAATACGGCAAAGGACGTAGCCAGACCTGTCTTATCACCAATCTGGGCTTTTGCGATTTCAGCGATGGATTTGCCATCGTAACGCATGGAGCAGAAGAGGATAACACAGTCATGGACAGCACCGGCGAGAACACCACCGATGAGGATCCACAAGGCACCGGGCAGATAGCCGAACTGGGCAGCAATGACCGGGCCTACGAGCGGGCCAGCACCAGCGATAGCAGCGAAGTGATGACCAAATACGACGTACTTATTCGTCGGTACATAGTCATGACCATCTTCGAAACGGAAGGCCGGTGTGACATTGTACTGGTTGACCGTCAGGACCTTGGCACCGATGAAAGCACCGTAGAAACGGTAAGCCAGTATGAACACTAATGCAGAAATAATAACAACAAACAAACCGTTCATACAAAAAAACCTCCTTCTTAAATTTTAGTAGCACCATCCTCTGCGGAAAGATAATGAATGAGAGGACCCGCAAAGGACATACCCTGTATCACGCCTTAACTATAAGTCTTTACGACAAAAAATTCAAGAGCCTTTCTTCCTTCAGTGGACAAAAGGACGAATAGGCAATCTTTAAATGATAAAGATTTATGCTATAACGGCACGACATGATTTACTTTTGCCGTGTTTTTACAACAATCTTTACATGTAATATGATATTCGGTACTGTTATTTATTACAAATCTGTATAGAAAAAGTGCCGTATGACGTTACACCTATACGTTGGAAATACAGAAAATAGCAAAATTATATAATGAAATATTTTATATATATTATAAAAAATAAAAGTATAACGTTTTATCTTATTAAAACATTTTGATAATGAGAACTTAGGATACACTGCCTCTGAAAAATTTAAAACAACGAATAGTCGTGAAAAAGGCTTTCTTTTTACGACCGCCATTCCTGTGATATACTATAGATACTACGCAAAGGAGGAAACGACATGGATGCGGAATTTCAGCAATTTATTTCAATGATAGAACCAGTGGACGGGGATTTTGCCCGTTCCTATGAAGAAAAACTGGCTGCCTCCGGTCAGGCTGATACGGTTTTGTGTCACCTGGCTGGACGGCTGGCGGCCATACGGGGCAGTGAACGCCATGACCTGTTGAAAAAGGCCGTCATCATTTTTGCGGCCGATCACGCCGTCGATGGCGGTAAAAACGAATCGCAGGGCAAAAACAGCAAGGCCGACGCCCTGGAAATCGCCAGCGGCCGCGGCCCCATCAACAAAGTCGCCCATAAAGTAGGGGCCGGCGTCCTGCTCCTCGACATGGGGCTTCAGGAAGACATACCCGAATCGCCAGGCGTCCAGGTCCTGAAAGTCATGGCCGGGAGCCACTACTATGGAAATGGCCCGGCCATGGCGGAAGACGAAATGCTCGATGCCCTGTACAGCGGCACCCAGATTGGCCAGAACCTGGCCGATGAAGGCTATACGGCCATCGGCATAGGCAGCCTGGGAGAACGGTCCATCCTGACGGCCTTTATCCTGACGGCGGCCTTTTACCGCTCCCAGATGCCGGACCTTGCCGGTTCACTGAAAGAAAAGAATCAAATGAAAATGCTCGGCGCGGTGCTGCGTACTCATGGACTGGACTGTACCCGGCCGCTCGAATTGCTGCAGAAAGCCGGCGCGCCCGATGTCGCCGCCATGGTGGGATGCATCTTGTCGGCCGCACACCGCCACGTCGCGCTGGTCTTTGACAACGCCGTCACCGGGGCGGCCGTCTTGATAGCACAGGCTCTGCAGCCAGCCGTCATGGGATACGTATTTCCTTCGGCGGCCTATGCCGAACCGGTACACCGGATGCAGATGGAATACCTGCACCTGAACCCCGTCGTCAGCGATCCCGGAAAAGACGACCAGGCCATGGGATCGGTTCTGGGCCTCTCCGTCCTCGACGCGGCCGTGGAATCGATGAAAGAAGACTAAAAAAGCCCGATGTCCCCTATGGGGATAGGCATGGAAAACATTCGTGAGTATACTACTATATATAGATATATAAAAAAAGAGGTGCTATACGTATATGAAAACATTGTATCTTGACTGCTTTTCCGGTATCAGTGGCAATATGTTCATCGGCATGCTGATTCAGGCAGGCGTTCCCTTTGAAGAATTTCAAAAAGCCATGGCCCAGCTGGGACTGGACGGCTATTCCCTGATCTGCCAGCCGGTCAACAAACTGGGGATCCAGTCTGTGTATTATAATGTCCTCCTCGACTCGGAACAGGACCATCACCACCATCATGACCATGAAGAAGGTCATCATCACGACCACGGCCACGAAGAAGGCCACGGCCACGGTCACCACGACCATCACAATCACGGCCAGACCGTGAAGACGGCAGCTTCCCTCATCGATGCCACGGGCCATCATCACCATCATCAGCACCGGGGACTGGCCGATATCACGGCCATCATCGAAGCCTCGCCGTTTACGGAAGAAATCAAACAAAAGAGCCTGGCCGTATTCCAGGCCTTGGCCGAAGCGGAAGCCAAAGTACACGGCGTACCCGTCAGCGATATCCATTTCCATGAAGTCGGCGCCATCGACTGCATCCTCGATATCGTAGGGACCATCTGGGCCCTCGACTACCTGCATATCGAACAAATCGGCACATCGGCCCTCCACGTGGGGAGCGGATTCGTCCGCTGTGCCCATGGCATCATGCCCGTACCGGCACCGGCAACGGCAGAACTCCTGGCAGGACTGCCCTATTACTCGACCGATATCGATGGCGAACTCGTCACCCCGACGGGAGCTGCCCTGGTCAAGACACTGGCCTCCTATGCCGGCCCGCGGCCGGAAGAACTGATCCATGAAACCACGGCTTACGGGGCAGGAACCAAAGACCTGGCCATCCCCAACGTCCTGCGCGGCTTCATCGGCGAATGCAAGGCCTTCTGAGAATGGCAGGAATCAAAAGCCAGAGCCAGACAGCATGGTCTCACCTATTCCTGTGATAGGAAGGCGATTGAACGGAATACCAAACGGAAAAACCTGTTGCACCCAGAGTGCGGCAGGTTTTTTTGCATCCTGCAGGGAACTTTGAGGTAGTGGTTTTACAAATAACATAACTTGCAGATTAAAATTTTCTCACTATTTTCTAATCTGCATTTTTTTGACATATGCTGGATTTTATGCTAGGCTCAAATCAGTTCGTTTGCAGGAAGTGCAAATGCATCATGCAAAAAATTTACATCTTGAAAGGAGAATCTCTGACATGGAACTGAATGACGTATTATCTTTTGACGAAGCTATTGAAATTATGGACGAGCCGGAATATCTGGAACTGGCACCGGGTGAATACGATTTCACCGTACGGGATGTGGCCTTTTCGACCTATGAAGGCAGCAGCAAGATTCCTTCGTGCCCCATGGTAGAGGCGAGACTATCCGTCGTGACCGATGAGGGAGAAACGGAAATCATCGACCGCTTCTACTATTGCCGGAAAATGCGGTACAAACTCTCCAGCTTCGCCCGGACACTGGGACTGGCCCGGGTCGGTGACAAAATCACCATCGAATGGAAGAAACTCATAGCAAAACAAGGGCGCGCCCGCATCTCCCTCCGGGAATACAACGGGAAAAAATACAATCAGATAGACCGCTACATCGTCCCGACAGACGAACCGGCCCCGTTCTGACAGGGAAGGGTCGTAGTTAGTAGTTCGTTCATCGTTCGTCGTAGGCCGTAGGTCAGTGGTTAGTGATCAGTGGTTAGTGATCAGTGGTTAGTGATCAGTGGTTAGTGGTCAGAAAAGGCAGGATCTCCCTGCATGGGTATAGCCTGTTGCTTAACGATTTGATATAAAAATCGCAGGCAGCAGTTAGCAGTCAGCGGTTATCAACTAGCAGCTGGTTTGACGGACTGGGGATCTTTGCCGTCCCCGTGAGGGGAAGGAGGGCCACGGAGTGGCGGAAGGGGCCTCATTTTCATCAAATCAGCATACAGGACCCACGACCTCCGGCCGTGGGTCCAAAAAGGAGGCGATCATATTTCTTATATATCAACTCATATACACGAATTACTGGATGCCATCGATCCGGCCAGTTGTACGTACAGTGAATGGTGCGAGGTCGGCATGGCCCTCAAGTATGAGCAGTTCCCCCTGTCTCTCTGGGAGAGCTGGAGCCGCCGCGATATGGCGCGCTTCCATGACGGGGAGTGTGCCTGCAAATGGGCCTCGTTCCGCAAGTCTTCCGGGGCCTGCGTGACCGGGGCGACGCTGGTCAAGATGGCCCGCGACCGGGGATATAGTGACCCCGATGAAGTCTGGACGCTGGATACGCCCATTTCCATCGTATCAGCCGACGAGGAACTTCCCCAGCGCATGGACACGGTTCCTGCCCTGTCTCGTGACGGCAGGGACAATCCCCTTACAGAGCCGCCGGATCCCTGGGACGGCCTCAAGGAGACGAAGACCTTTCTCTCCCGCCTGTTCCGGCCCGGTGAATTCGTCGGGTTTTCTATGCGTTCCTATCAGCATAAACACCGCTATATTCCCCGTGGCCGGGGCATTGATTTCCGCACGCAGGACGATATCCTGAAGGCCATCGATACCTATGGCGATGTGGAAAAAGCCCTCGGGTCTTATGACCCTCTTGCCGGTGCCTGGGTACGCATCAACCCTCTGGACGGCAAGGGTATCCGCAACGAGAACGTCAGCGAGTACCGCTATACACTGGTAGAATCGGATGAACTTTCCTTACAGCAGCAGCTCTCATGGATACGCAGCCTCAGATTGCCCACAGTTGCGCTTGTAAACAGCGCTGGAAAAAGCATCCATGCCGTTGTACGCATCGACGCCGGCAGCGACCCGGACCTCTACAGCCGGCGCGTAGACTACCTCTATCAGTATTGCCGCCGTCAGGGATTTATTGTAGACATGCAAAATAAAAACCCGTCGCGCCTCATGCGCCTGCCCGGCATCTGGCGAAGCGGACACAAGCAGTACCTCATCCCCTTTACGCCGGGCACCCGGACCTTCGACGAATGGTACGAATACGCCGAGAACAGCCGCGACAACCTGCCGCCGCTGCAGCGTCTCTCTGCTGTCTGGGACGACATGCCGCCCCTGCGGCCGGTCCTCATCGAAGGGCTCCTGCGGCGCGGACACAAGATGATGGTCGCCGGACCCAGCAAGGCGGGGAAATCCTTTGCCCTCATCGAACTGTGCATTTCCATTGCCGAAGGACGGCGCTGGATGGATACGTACCAGTGCGCCCAGGGGCAGGTCCTGTACATCAATTTCGAACTGGACGAACACTCCTGTTATCACCGCTTTGCCGACATCTACAAGGCCATGGCCATCACAAATCCCCGGACGGATCAGGTCGTCCTGTGGAACCTGCGCGGCTACTCGGAATCGCTGGAGACACTGCTCCCCAAACTCCTGCGCCGTATCCACCACGAAGACTTTGCGGCCATCGTCCTCGACCCGATTTACAAAATCACCGACGGCGACGAAAACAGCGCCCACGACATGGGCATCTTCTGCAACCAGCTGGACCGGCTATCGACGCAGAAACAGTGCGCCGTCATCTACTGCCATCACTACAGCAAAGGCAGCCAGACTGTCAAAAAAGCACAGGACCGGGCATCGGGCTCAGGAGTCTTTTCCCGTGACGCCGACGCCATCCTCGACATGCTCGACGTCAAAAGCCCCATCGGGGCCCCGCCGGCCTTTAGGATTGAAGCCATCCTGCGCGAATTCGCCTCGCCACCGCCCTTTTACATCACCTTCGACTATCCCATCCACCATATAGACACGACAGGAGAAATCGCCGCCTGGAACGAAGACCTCGACGATTTGGGCCGGGGACGGATGATGATCAATTCGGATAAAAAAACAAACAAAGAATTGCGACAAGACCTCATGAGAGAAATCTTTGATGAAATCCAGAAAGAAAAACAAGTAGTAAAAATAATAGACTTAGTAAACGCCATGCATCTGAGCCGTAACACAATCCGAAGATATATAGATGCCAGCGAACATATGGAGCGTGATGAAAATGGATTCGTTTATATAAATTATAAGAAAAAACGATGAAACCGGATAGAAAATGTTGCTGAAAAGGGGTCCAAAATAATGGGGCCTCACAGGCTTATATAGAGTTTGGACACCTGAACCCCTCAAAACAGGCAGCCAGTCCCGGACGGGAAGAGCGGGGAGTTTGAAGACTCCCCCGCTCAAACCCGGTCACGGGAACTGGCCCGCGCGGGAAGAGCTGCCGTTAGCGGCTGGTGGTTAGTGGGGAGAGATAGTTTGATGTTTAATGTTTGATGTTTGATGAAGCCGGTTTACGATGTAGGAAGCCGTCCCCGTGAGGGGAAGGAGGGCCACGGAGTGGCGGAAGGGTTCTTGCTTCAATCCAGAGTCCTATTATGAGTCCGATTGTCCGTTCGATGATAACGCCGGTTCGACGTAAAAAAGCCTCGGACTCAGAAATTGGGACTCAGATTTTAAAAGGCCCCTTCAGACGCCGTTGGCGCCAGCTTCCCTTACCGAAACCACGAAATTCCTATATTTCTGACAAGGTACTTCGATAGGGCACTGCGTTTCGGCATAAGCGAGGGCTCACGACTGGGGACGCTTTGCATCGGAATCATCGGCTATGGTGTCAGATACAAGGCGGAGGAAAGAGGCGTAGCGGGGCTACGTTGATAGACGACAACGCCGTAGATGATGCTATAGCCGGTGAGGCAGACAGAAGAAGTCCCCCGGCCGTGAGCCCCTACACACATTTGCGCGTCGCTACGCTCCTTCAAATGCGGTTCTCTGCCTAAGTCGGCCATTGGCCCCAGCTCCCGCTTCCCAGGGGAGCCATGCTACACGGTACTTCGAACCGACTTGTTTTTTACCCAAAATCAGCATACAGGCCACACGACAGGAAACGCTTTCCATCCGGCGTCGTCGGCGGGGCCGTCAGATACAAGGAGAAAAAACGATGATACAGTTTTTGGATGAACTTATATAGTCCTGATGGAGCCATATCTCGAACTATATGTAGTATTAGAAGAAAAAGATGCCTGAACGGCCGTCTTTTCTGGTAAAAACTCAATTTTTCTGGAAAAAACAACAAAAATCTTTTTTAAGGAAAAGAAAGAAAAATCTAAAAATATAACACCATAAGAGCACTGTCTTTACTAGGCAGTGCTCTTATGTATATACGACTGCATATAGTATCCGTTGATATAAATCCATCAAAAACAGCAATGGGAAAACCTAGATTAGACGAAAATTAAAATTTAGACCATTTTCATAAAAAAGCTTGACAAACGAAGAAAAAGAACTCGATACATGCGTCAGTAAAATCTGTGATTACTGTGAAAAATAAGGCAGAATGAAAGCTGTCGCATCCTTGCAGGTACATTGATTGGAATGCGTATTATGATAAAATGTTAGTTTTAGACATAAACCTCTCCCGTGTATGAAAGCGGAAGAGGTTCAATTCTCAAAAACTATATCAACTTATTTTCCCTGGCAATATCAGCAACGGCCTCGACGGAAAGTTTCATATACCGGGAAATCTGTTCAAAGGATAACCCGTCTTTGAGCATTTCGAGTGCGGCTTCCCGTTCTTTTCTTTCAGAATTCCGCTTTTCTTGTTCAACACCTTTTTCTATGCCCTTTTCTATGCCCTTTTCCATGGCTCTTTCATAGATTCCTTCGCCTAAGTTGAACATCGTGGTTAAATCCTCCTTCCCCCTGGCAGTAAGATCAATATCGTATTCGTCATTGTTTTAAAAGTATTGTAGCAAATATGCCCGGTTTGTACAATGTATGTTCTTTTTGTCCTTTCTCCTGATGAAATGCGAGTATGTGGAAAAAGTGTTTTGATTTGCCTCAGCGTTTGTATTATAATAAAAGGCGGAATAGTGTAAGACCATCTAGTACCTATTTAAGGAGTTGTTACGAATGAGATTTACAGAAGATTTAAAAGCCCGTGTTTCCAAGGCACAGAAGAAAATCGTCCTTCCGGAAACCAATAGCCGTCGTGTACTCAAAGCTGCTGAACGTGTACTGGCTGAAGGCTATGCCCGCATCGTCCTCGTCGGCAATCTGGATCAGATCAAAAAAGATGCTGCTAAATTCCAGATCGACCTCACCGGTGTCGAAGTCATCAACCCGGCTACGTACTACCGCATGGATGAATTGTGCCAGTATTTCGCAAAACGCCGCGAAAAGAAAGGCATGACTGTAGAAAAAGCTCATGAAATCATGATGAACAACAACACTTTCTTCGCTGCCGGCCTCGTTGCTCTTGGTGAAGCTGACGGTGTTGTTTCTGGTGCTGCTACGACGTCGGCTGACGTTATCCGTGCCGGCCTGCAGGTCATCGGACCCCGTAAAGGCAATAAGACTGTATCCAGTGCCTTCATCCTCCTGACCAACACTCCGCAGTATGGTGATAATGGTATCCTCGTACTCGGCGACTGCGGCGTTATTCCGTATCCGACGGCCGAACAGCTCGCTGATATCGCATGCATCTGCGTAGAACGTGCCCGCCGCACGGTACAGATGCTCAACCCGAAAGTGGCTCTCCTGTCCTATTCGACAAAGGGTTCCGGCTCCGGCGAAACGGTTGATACGGTCCGCCAGGCTGTAGAAATCCTGAAAGAACGCAACGTAGATTTCGACTTCGATGGCGAACTCCAGGCCGATGCTGCCCTCGTTCCGGAAGTCGGCGAACACAAAGCTCCTGGTTCCAAAGTTGCAGGCCATGCCAATGTCCTCATTTTCCCGAACCTCGATGCTGCTAACATCGGTTACAAGATGGTACAGCGTTTTGCTAATGCAACGGCTCTTGGACCTTTGGTACAGGGCCTGGCAAAACCGATCCTCGACTTGTCCCGTGGCTGCTCTACCGAAGATATTGCTGACGTCGTAGCTGTATGCTGCTCCGATGCTATTTCGGCAGATATCCTGGCAAAAGAATCGGCTAACGCCTAATCTGTGAAAATATAGTAAAAAAAGAGGTTGTCTTTAAGACAACCTCTTTTTTTGATGCGTCCGGCGTGGACGCTCTGGTTTTCTAACCGCTGTAAACTACAGACTGAAAACTATCCCCTTCCTATCCCTTATCCCAGGGGGGAAGACTGGCCGATGATCGTTTTGCCTTCCAGGAAGAGGACCGTCGGGCTGGGGACTTTCTTTTCGATGAGATCGACGGTCATGCGCAGGCATTCCTGGCCGATTTCGCCCATGGGGATGTCGATGCGCGACAGGGATGGTACGGTGTAGTCGTTGATTTCCGGCATGTTGATGCCGATGGTAAATACTTCTACGTCCTGGGGGATGGCAATCCCCGTTTCATAGCAGGCAAAGAGCATGCCATGGGCCAGTACGTCCGATTCGCAGAACATAGCTTTGGGCATGGTGCCTTCCGCTGCCAGGCGCTTGCAGATTTCAAAGGCGCTGGCCGACGACGTTTCACACAGGTAAATCCGGTCTTCGCCGATGGGGTGTCCTTCTTCTTTGTACGTGTCGAGGAAGCCCTGCATCCACTGGCGCATGATGGGGAACGTCGTGTCATGGGTCAGGACGCCTGCGTCGAACAGACCCTTTGCCAGGAAATGGCGGGCCACGTTCTGGCCGACTTTATAGTTGTCCATAGTGACGCTGCTGAATTTCGGCGATTCCCTGTTGAACAAGACGACCGGACAGGGCGGAACATAGGTCGTATTGAGAAATTCCATATCCGTATTGGACATGTTGGCGATGATGATGCCGTTGAAGAAATCGTTTTGTGTCGATTTCATCTGTTCTTCCAGGTGATCTACTTTATAGGGAATAACGGTCAGGCGGATGTTCTTTTTGAGATTCATGATTTCCTGCTGGATGCCCAGGGTGATGCGGGCCAGGTAGTTGATACGGAAGTCCGTGGCCCAGTAAAAAGCGACGGCGTAGCTGTCTTTCTGGGCGGCCCGTAACTTTTTGGCAGACTGGTTGGGCACGTAATTGAGTTGCTGTGCAATGGTGTAAATGCGGGATTGTGTTTCTTTGGAAATCTTTCGTTCTTTTCCCTTGCCGTTCAGTACGATCGAAACGGTAGCGATAGAAACGCCGGCTTCCTTAGCAATATCTTTGATAGTTGACAATACAAGCCCCTCCCTTTTAATCTACCTTCTATTTTGACATAAAAGAAGGGAATTTTCAAGATGTTTTACAGGCCTCGTCTGGGACGGGTGCGTTTTTTATATCGTTCTCCCGTATGGTATAATGAAATGAAAAGAAGGGAGGAATAGTATGACTGGTATTGATGCACATATTTCATCGGCCCACATGGTCCTTTCCCGGGATCTCAATCCCCACGATACGCTCTTCGCCGGGCAGGGCACGTCCTATATGATCGAGTGCGCCTTCCTGGCGGTACAGAGTTTTCTCCGTACGCCCCATATTGTCTGTCTGGGGCTGGACGGCCTGCGCTTCCTTCATCCCGTCCATAAGGGGGATACAATCCGCGTAGATAGTTCCATCGTCTATGCCGGGACGAGCGGCATCGGCGTGTATATTACTCTTTCGCTCCTGCCGGACGGACCGGTGGCGGCGTCGTGTTTCGTGTCGTTCGTCCACATCGACGAAGCGACGGGGCGGGCTGTACCCCACGGTGTGACGCTGGCGGAACTTCCACCGGAGATGGCCCGCCGGCAGAAGCAGTATCTGGCATATAAGGAGATGACGAGACGATGACATTCGGGGATGAAGTAGAGGAACGGCTGCGCAACCTGGCCAAGCCGCCGGGCAGTCTGGGCCTTCTGGAAGAGCAGGCGAAGAAGGCCTTCCTGGCCTGGGGCTGTTTCCCCGGCAGGTTTGCGCCAAAGCATATCGTTTTTGCTGCAGATAACGGCATCTGCCGTTCCGGGGCGGTAGCACAGCTGTCGGAAATCACCTATATGCAGAGCTGCCATATGGTGGAAGGTACGTCGGCCGTCACCTGTTTCTGCCGCTGCAACCAGATTCCCTGGGAAGTCGTCGATGTCGGCATCGACAGTCCCGACGCGGTCGGGCTGGATTATAAGATCGCCCGGGGGACGAAGGATTTTTCCAGGGAACCGGCCATGACGGAAGAAGAGCTGCGACAGGCGTTTGCGGCCGGCCGGGAACGGGTGCTGGCGGCGAAGCGCGACGGGTATAATTTCCTGTCTTTCGGGGAAATGGGCATCGGCAATACGACGACATCGGCAGCCGTCCTCATGGCCATCGCGCCCCGCGACGCGGCCAGTCTGGTCGGCTACGGGTCATCCCGGGGCAATTTCCGCCTCCTCCTGCACAAGCGGGACCTGATCCGCGATGCCCTCGCCCGCTACGGACCGCACATTTCCGGTGCCGCCGATGCCTTGCGCTATGTGGGGGGATTTGATCTGGCCGCTCTGGCGTCGGCCATGTGTACCTGCGCCCGGGAGCGGATCCCCTTTTATATCGACGGGTTCATTACGGCGGCGGCTCTGGCAGCGGCGGTGCAGCTCATGCCCCAGGTCTCCCGGTTTGCCCTGCCGTCGCACATGAGCCGGGAAGCGGGTATGTCCGTAGCTCTGCACGCCGCCGGCATCGACGATTACGACGTGCCGCTGTGGGCCAATCTCTCCCTGGGGGAAGGAACGGGGGCCGTCCTGGCCGTGACCCTCCTGCGGTCTATGCTCTATGCGGTGGACCACATGGCGACCCTCGACGGCATCAATGCCGATGCCGAAGAACGCCATGCCGAAAGGGCAGGGAAAGGAGAATCATATCATGGAACTTCACATTGACGAAGAGGTGCGGCAGGACGCCCGGGCCGTTTTTTCCCGGCTGGGGATTTCCGAAGAAGAGGCCGTTACCTTGTTTTATAAACGGACCATCGCCGAAGGGCGCCTGCCCTTTGGACGGGCGCAGAATGGAGCGGCCCGGGTAAAGAAGAAGCGCATGAACGAACGCTTTGCCGAGTGGGATGCCCGCTGAGACGTTGCAGGGTCCCCGTCTCTGTGCTACAATATTTTGTGCTGCCGGAAGAGACGACCGGCCTCTTCTGGGAGTGTTGTGTGCAGAAAAATGCAGTGCAAACAAAGGAAGTAGATAGTGTGTTCAATCGTGTAAAGCTTGGGGCCTTTGCTCTCGTCCTGGGAGCGGCCTGTATGATATCTTCTGTCGCGTCGGCCCAGATTTCCAACGACCGCATCGCCATCGGCGGCGTCGGCCCGGGGTGTACACCGGACTATGTCGAAAGCGTATATGGCGCGCCGACGAGCCAGGAATCGGGCAGTAACGGCGATCAGACGTATCTGGAGTACAATTACAATAACGGCTATATCATCGGCTTTGATGGCGCTGGCAGCCAGGCCGTGGCCGTCACCTGCACGACGGATAATCTGGCGACGCCTGATGGGGTCACGGTCGGGATGGAAGCCAGTGTCCTTTCCGACAAGTATGGGACAGCTGACCATATTTACAATTTCAATGATAAATCCCTCTACGTGTATGACGGCACCGATGGGGAACAGCTGGCCTTTGACGTGCAGGATTTCTTCATCGTCAGCATCAGCGCCCGGATTAATTAAAAAAGACGAAACTGCGTGTATACAGCTACCGGGCAGGGCTTTGCGTATGGTATAATAAAACAAAAGACTAATATGGGCAGGGGCAGCCCGTCAGGCTGTCCGGGCTGCCAGGAAAAGAGGAATGGAGATTGCGTAAGACCATAATGACAGCACTTTGTGCGCTGGCCCTGTCGGCAGGGAGCGCATGGGCGGCCGGCACAGACACGGCCCCGGCAGGAGAAACGGCATTGCGGACCGTCCCGACTCATTTTTCGCAGCGTACCGAAGAGAGCCTGAACGAACAGGCGCCATCCGGCGGGCGCGCTGACGGCAAGGCCGCTCCGGCGGCAGTGGTGACCGTGACACCTACGACGGGGGCAGCAGCGTCTCCGGCTTCGCCATCCCCCACGACTGCCGTATCGGTTACATCGACGGTGCCGGCAGAGGGACTGCAGGTGTCCCGGGAAAAGAAGATCATGCTCAATCTGGCCAGCCGTATCCTGACGCTCTATGAAGGGAAGACGCCTATCTGTATGTATCCCGTAGGGGTAGGCAAAGTCAGTACGCCGACGCCGACGGGGTATTATTCGGTCAGTGAAAAAATCCTGAATCCGACCTGGACCGACCCCGACTCGGGCGTGAGCATCGGCTCCGGCCCGGACTGCCCCCTGGGCTACCGCTGGCTCGGGCTTTTTGGCAATTATGGCATTCATGGGACGAACCGGCCCGATTCCATCGGCGGCTATGTCTCCAACGGCTGTGTGCGCATGCATGAAGAAGATGTAGAAGATCTCTATGACCGGGTCAGTGTCGGCACGGCTGTCGATATTTATTACGACCGCATCGTCATCGACCGCGACGCCGACCATACGATTTCCTATTATATTTATCCTGACGGATACGGCTGGCAGACTGTGTCTGTACAGGATGTCAAGAAGGCCCTGGCCGGCTATGGCGTCCAGGATTTTGCCGAACCGGCGGCTATTGCCAGCAAAATCGCCGCTTCCGACGGCAATCCGACCTACGTGGCCAAGGCCTATGATTTGTACGTCAATGGGAAGAAACAGCCCAAACGGGCCCTGGGAAAAGACGGAGTCATCTGGCTGCCGGCCTTCGCCCTCTCGACGGCGACCCATACGGAAGCCGAATGGAGCGGCGCGTCCCAGACACTGCGGACGAACCACGGCACGGGTACGGGTATTGTCCGCAGCGACGTGGTCTATCTCGATGCCGCGACGGCCCAGAACCTCTACGGCCTTACGGGCGGACTGGGAGCCGACCTCGTATACCGGATGCAGTCCCGGCCGGTGGTGACACGCTACGGCGATAGCAGCCAGAAGGGTGCGGCAAAGATGAAATAGGCCGTTTCCGGGCGGTTCTGGCGGCCTGCCATGAATGGTGACGCCGAATATTGACAACGAATCTATATCTGTGATATACTTTGAAAAGTTAGGTGTGCAGTTTCACCTAGCTTTTTTAAGTTACCACATTTTTTCTTGACTTAGCCTGCCGGGTATGGTACATTATATAAGCGGTCCTGCGCACGATGCAGGCTTTTACTATGATTTAAGAGAGGTGTAAGGAATGCGTACAGCTATCACATTGGCATGCACAGAATGCAAACAGCGTAACTATCGGACAAACAAAAACAAGAAGAACAATCCGGATCGTCTGGAACTCAAAAAATATTGCCCGTTCTGCAAAAAAGAAACATTACACAAAGAAACGAAATAAGTTTGAAATAAGATGTGCTTAGTCTTATTTGAATGTGAGAGGTTATATGGCAGCTACAGCATCAAAGAAAGCACAAAAGAATAAGAAAAAGGATGCGAACGGCAAATTCCTCCACGGCGTCAAAGTGGAGTTAAAGAAGGTCATCTGGCCGACGAAAAAAGAATTGATCAATTATACCGTCATGGTCATCGTAGCAACCATTGTCGTCATGGCTATCATCGCTGTTTCGGACGGTGTATTTGCCCAATTGTTCCGGTTACTCCGAATCGTTGTCGGATAGGAGGCCCGTGCATAGATGGAAACTGATAAGAAATGGTATGTCATCCATACGTATTCCGGTTATGAAAATAAAGTAATGCAGACGCTGGAACGGAAGGTCAAATCCATGGGACTGGAAAATGTGATTAACCGCATTCTCGTGCCGATGGAAGACGAAGTCGATATCAAGGACGGCAAGAAGCACGTGGTGAAACGCAAGATTTTCCCCGGCTATGTCCTGGTTGAAATGGAAGTCAACGACCGTTCCTGGTATGTCGTCCGCAATACACCTGGCGTAACGGGTTTTGTCGGTTCGGCCACCAAGCCGATTCCGCTGAATCCGGAGGAAGTAAAACGCATCCTCAAGTCTCAGGGCATCGACGAAAGCGAACCGAAGGTCCATATTTCTGTAGAAGTAGGGGAACAGGTCCGCATTACATCCGGTCCTTTTGAAAATTTCATTGCTACCATTACGGAAATCAATGATGAAAAAGGCACCCTCAAAGGCCTCATTGATATGTTTGGCCGTGAAACTTCAGTAGAAGTTGACTATTCTCAAATCGAGAAAAGTCTGGAATAAATACTTCTAATGCGGCATCTGCCGCGAGTGGGAGATTCTCATGAATCGTCTGACCACATCTTGTAACGTAAGGAGGTGTAACTCACCATGGCAAAAAAAGTAGCAAGAATGGTAAAACTCCAGTGTGAAGCTGGTAAAGCAACTCCGGCGCCTCCGATTGGCCCTGCATTAGGCCAGGCTGGTGTCAACATTATGGCATTCGTCAAGGAATTCAACGAACGTACAGCTAAACAGGCTGGCTTCATTATCCCTGTCGAAATCACTGTATATGAAGACCGTTCCTTCACGTTCATTACGAAAACTCCGCCGGCAGCTGTTCTCCTGAAGAAAGCCGCAGGTCTGGAAAAAGCTTCGGGCGAACCGAACAAGAAAAAAGTAGCTAAACTGGGCCGCGACAAAGTCCGCGAAATTGCAACGACTAAGATGCCGGACCTCAACGCCAACGACGTTGAAGCTGCTATGAAAATGATTGAAGGCACTGCCCGCAGCATGGGTATTGAAATCGTCGATTAATCGCCGGTTCAGTCCCGTGGAAGGGGTCAATCCCCGCTAAACCACAAAGGAGGAAAAAGTTAGATGGCAAAAGTAGGCAAGAAATATGCAGAAGCCGCCAAACTGTTTGATAAATACAAACAGTATGACGTGACGGAAGCAATCGACATCTTGAAAAAGATGGATACAGCCAAATTTGACGAAACGGTCGAACTGGCTGTCAACCTCAACGTAGATCCGAAATATGCCGATCAGCAGGTTCGTGGCGCTCTGGTTCTGCCCCATGGTATTGGCAAATCCAAGACTGTCCTCGTATTTGCTCAGGGCGACAAAGAAAAAGAAGCTCAGGCTGCCGGCGCTGACTATGTCGGTGCTGATGATCTCATCGAAAAGATCAAAGGTGGCTGGCTTGATTTTGACGTAGCTATCGCAACACCGAACATGATGGGTAAAGTCGGCCGTCTTGGTAAAATCCTCGGCCCGAAAGGCCTCATGCCTAACCCGAAAGTCGGCACGGTTACGATGGACGTAACAAAAGCTGTTAGCGAAAGTAAAGCAGGTAAGGTCGAATACCGCACGGATAAAGCCGGCAATATTCATTCCCCTATCGGCAAGAAATCTTTCGATGCAGATAAATTAGTGGAAAACCTGACAACTCTCGTTGATACTCTCATCAAAGTAAAACCGTCGGGTGCAAAAGGCCAGTATATCAAATCCATCACCGTAAGCTCCACGATGGGCCCTGGCATCCACATCAACCAGTACAGCATCAAAGGTGCTGTCAAAGAAGAAAAATAATATCTCTCTTAGCTGTAGACTGAAGGTATGTATAATGGACTAAGGTCCGCCATCTGAGGCTATGAAACTAGCAGGTATTTCAATTTGACTAGTTCGGTCTCATGTCAGTCGTACATGGGACCGTTTTTATTGCTAAGACGATATAAATCCCAGTTCAAGGAGGTGTATCGAACTCATGTCTATGTATGCAAAACATCAGGTTTCTCCGGCAAAAGCCGCTGTTGTAGAAGAAATGAAAGAAAAACTGCAGTCCTCCCAGGGTGCTGTTTTCGTTGGTTTCTCCGGCCTCAGCGTAGCTGATGTCACGAAACTCCGCCGTAAGTTCCGTGAAGGTGGCGTCGAATACAAAGTTGTCAAAAACACACTGACCCGTATCGCTGCCGATGAACTCGGTTTCAACGATCTGGATGCCGTTCTCGAAGGTCCGACTGCTATTGCTTATTCTTCTGAAGATACAGTAGCACCGGCTAAAATCCTGAAAGACTTCATCAAAGAAACAAAGACAGAAGCGCTGACGGTCAAAGCCGGCATCGCCGATGGTCAGGTTATTGATGCAGCTGCTGTCGAAGCTCTGGCAAGCCTGCCGAGCCGCGAAGAACTCCTCGCCAAATTGGTTGGCAGCATGCAGGCCCCTATCTCTGGCCTGGTCAACGTACTCCAGGGCAACATCCGCAATATGGTTTATGTGCTTGATGCTGTACGTGCTAAAAAAGCAGAACAGGAATCTGCTTAATTAGCTTACATATTACAAACGAATCTAAAAACTGATACTATGGAGGTATTTTAAAATGACTAAAGAAGAAATCATGGAAGCCATTGAAGGCATGACCGTTCTCGAACTTTCCGAACTCGTAAAAGCTATGGAAGATAAATTCGGCGTATCCGCTGCTGCTCCGGTTGCTGTTGCTGCTGCTCCTGCTGCTGGCGCTGCTCCTGCTGAAGAAAAATCCGAATTCGACGTAATCCTCACCTCTGCTGGTGAAAAGAAAATCGGCGTAATCAAAGTTGTCCGCGAAGTAACCGGCCTCGGCCTGAAAGACGCTAAAGCTCTCGTTGACGGCGCTCCGAAAGCTGTTAAAGAAGGCGTTGCCAAAGCTGACGCTGAAGCTCTCAAAGCTAAACTCGAAGAAGCTGGCGCAACTGTTGAACTCAAATAATTTCCTCTGTGAAATTACAAGCTCTGCAAATCGCATGAACATGCGGTTTGCAGAGCTTTTTTCATGGGGAGCAGCAAAGACAGGAATCCAACGCCACCAGCTGCTGACTGCTATCCCTTCATCAAACTTCAAACATCAAACTATCTTTCCCTTCCTGCAACCTGTTTCATGAATCTCCGTTTTGTAGTATAATTTAGAAATTATTCCTGTGTATATGGATAGAAAAATGGGACAGGGGAGAAGTGGAAAATGAGGTCTATCGGACAAATGATACGAGAGAATATGGTTCTGTTTCTGGCATGGACAGCGGCGCTGGTATCGATGATTGCCGTGCCGCCGACGGCAGCCTATGCCGGGTATATCAATATGCCCGTACTTGCTGTTTTGTTCTGTCTCATGATCGTCATCGGCGGCCTGCGGGAGAGCGGTGTCTTTGCGGCGGTACTGGCGCGCCTTTTCCTTCGGCTGGACACGATGCGCCAGCTGGCTGCCGTCCTCATTTTTGCCTGTTTCTTTGTCAGCATGTGGGTGACCAATGACGTGTCCCTCCTGACCTTTGTGCCGTTTTCCCTGATGGCCCTGCCCCGGATTTCCAGAGAGAAGCAGATGGCCCTGGTCATCGTCCTGCAGACGCTGGCGGCCAATCTGGGCAGTATGTGTACGCCTGTGGGAAATCCGCAGAATCTCTATCTCTATTTCTATTACGGCATGGATCTGGTAACCTTTCTGGAGCTTCTCCTGCCGTATACACTCGTATCTTTCGTGCTGCTGGCCCTGTCGGTCTTTCTGCTGCCGGGAACGCCCATTCCCGTGTCGGTGCGGCTGGCTGCCCGGCGCACCCGGAATATGCCCGTACTGGCGCCGCCACGGCAGCTCTGGCTTCTGGGAGGGATGTTCTTCCTTTCCCTGCTCACGGTGGCCCACGTCCTTGATTACCGCCTTACCCTGGCCATGGTCGCCGTTGTCACCTTCCTGACCCGGCCGCAGTATTTCCGCTACGTTGATTACCGGCTTTTGGGCACCTTTGTGGCTTTTTTCGTCCTCATCGGCAACATGAGCCAGCTGACGGCTTTCCGGGAGATACTGACGGGATATCTGGCCGGTCACGAGTTTCTCATCGCTCTTACCGCCAGTCAGATCATCAGCAATGTACCGGCTGCCGTCCTTCTGTCGGGCTTTACCGGCAATGCAGGGGCACTCCTGCTGGGGACCGATATAGGCGGTCTGGGAACGCTGGTGGCATCCATGGCCAGCCTCATTTCCTATGGCATGTTCGTCCGGGCCTGTCCCCGGTGGCAGGGATGGTATCTGAAATTGTTTACCCTGCTCAACCTGGCCTATCTGCTGGTACTGGTCCTGTTTGTCTGGTTCTGTCATCAGATGGGGCTATAACCAGGACGGCGTCAATAGGCGACAACGCTTATTACAGGGACGGAAATCCCCATTGTCCAGCGAACCGGTTTGTTTTACGGCCTGTGCCCCCTTCCCTGCAATACTGGGGGACCGCTTTGTTGTCGAAAAAATCATAATCTGATACAATGAGCGTAAAGGGAGGCAGCAGTAGGAATGGAAAAAGATTTATCACTTCATGGAGAATCTAAGAATGTAGAATATAAGGAAAGGGTTCCTGAAGACAGTCAGAAATATATGAAGTCTGTTGTTGCCTTTGCCAATGGTGATGGTGGACGGATCGTATTTGGGGTTGAAGATGGAACGATGCGGGTTGTTGGGATTCCTCAGGCTGATCTCTTTCAAATGATGGATGCCATTACCAATGCCGTTACGGACAGCTGCGAACCGATGATTATTCCAGATCTTTTTGTTCGGGAAATAGAAGGAAAATCGCTTATCATTTTAGAAATTGCCCCTGGAATGCAGAGGCCGTATTATCTTAAAAAGAAAGGACCGGTAAAGGGAACTTATATCCGGACGGCTGGAACAACGCGTCTAGCGGACCGGGCGATTCTACAGGAGTTACTTTTGGAAGGAGAAAATAAGTTTTTTGATCAACAGCCTATTCCTAATCTCAAAGTTACGAAATATGATGTAACGGCATTATGCCATTCTATGAGTGAAACGGCTAAAAAAAACGCATTATCCGATATCCAGCGTCAAGGAATCAAGGAGTTAACGATTAATCAACTCATTTCGTGGGGCATTTTGATTGAAAACAAAGGCCAGCTTATACCGACCTATGCCTATGCGATGTTGACACATCAGGCCGGATATCCTCCGGTGGTTCAATGTGCCGTGTTTAAGACAGACGATAGAGCTGTTTTTGTCGATAAGCGGGAAATTGATGCACCGATTCAGGAACAAGTGGAAAAAGCATATCAGTATGTACTTGAAAAGATTAATATGGGAGCCAGATTTCAGGGGGTCTATCGTCAGGATATTTATGAATTACCTCCGGACAGCATCCGGGAATTGATTGCCAATGCACTTGTTCATCGTAATTATTTGGAGCCGGAATCCGTTCAGATAGCCCTTTTTTCAGATCGATTAGAAGTTACTTCTCCAGGTAGTCTGATGCGCGGCGTAACACATGAAAAAATGAAAGAAGGGTTTTCAAAGATTCGCAACCGGGCTTTAGCAAATGCGTTTGCTTATATGAATTTAATTGAAAAATGGGGTAGTGGTTTTCCACGTATTTTCCGGGATTGCCGGGATTATGGTTTGCAGGAACCGGAAATCATTGATTTTGATGGCGATTTGCGCGTTAACTTGTACCGGATAACTGACCAAACAAGTGACCAAACTAAAAAAACTGACCAAACCCCGAAAACTGACCAAACGGGAACGAATATGCCTGTAAAACTAAATGAAAAGGAAAGAGTTATTTTGTCATATCTTCAAAAGAAACCGGATGGCACGCAACATGAAATTGCTGAAGCGACATCACTGTCTCTTAGTACGATAAAGTATTATATGAAAAAGCTCCAGGAAAAAGGCTGTCTTCAACGTATGGGGACGCACCGGAAAGGATACTGGGTCGTGAGATTCAACTGATACTATTCCGTCATGTCACCAGTCAGGGGACATGCATCCGCTTTTATCCATTCTGCTGACTAAACTAAAACAACTAACCAAATGACTGACCAAACTAAAACAACTAACTAAACTCAAAAAGAGAGAATCATATAGCGTTACAAGAAGTATCGGAACGGTCTGCGTCCATCAGAAAGGCCTATCTGCTGGTACTGGTCCTGTTTGTCTGGTTATACGATTCGTATTTGTATTGACGAAGATGACAGGATATGTTAAAATAAAGCGAATTTCATATGAACACTGCTTCTGTCACCGGACAGAAGAAATGAGGTGTCTGGGAGTTGTCGTAGGTACGGCATGGGTTGCATGCTATAAGACAATTCCTGGACACCTCTGTTTTTTTAGGAGGGAGTATCATGATTTACATACGTATGCAGCAGGGATTTTCACAGGACGCCCGGGTCATCCGGCAGGAGGTATTTGTAGAAGAACAGGGATTTTGTCATGAATTTGATGATACCGATTCCATAGCCTGGCATCTGGTATTATATGAAAATGAGCAGGCCGCTGGCTGCTGCCGCCTCTTTTCATCCGATGATCCCGATGTGTATATACTGGGCCGGCTGGCCGTGCGGAAGTCCTGCCGGGGCAGGCAGTACGGGGAGCGGCTCGTACGGGAAGCGGAAGCATGGCTGCGCGGCCGCCAGGTGAAACGGCTGGCCCTGTCGGCACAGGTACGGGTACGTCCGTTTTATGAAAAATTGGGATTTACCGCATCGGGTGACGAATATCTGGATGAATATTGTCCTCACATCCATATGGAAAAGGAGCTGATAGAATGAGTCTGATGTACTGGATTCCCCTTCTTATTGTCGTTGTGGGCAATATAGGCTATCACATGATAGCCAAGGCAACGCCGGTGACGGCTCCGCCTTTTCTGGCCCTCAGTATGACCTACCTGGTCAGTTTTCTCCTGTGTGCCGCTGCGTACGTGGTGACAGGACCTTCGCTGCGGCAGGATCTGCAGACTATAAACTGGGCGAGTGCTGCCTGGGGACTGACGCTGGTAGCCGTCGAATTTGGCTATATCCTGCTATACCGGGCTGGCTGGAAAATCAGTATAGCTTCTCTCCTGGCTAATGTCAGCGTGGCGCTCCTCTTGGCAGGCATAGGTGTCCTGCTGTATAAAGACATCCTGCTGCCCCGGCAGATCATCGGCATCATCCTGTGCCTGGCGGGCATCTTTTTCCTGCGTCCATGAAGCACGACGAACCGGCTATAACCTTGAACGGCTCTTCTCTGATAATGTCAAGATATACGTTTCAGGGGCGAAGATTGCTTTTATCTGGTATAATGGATGGGAAAGGTGGCATCATAGTGAAAGACACAAAGTATTCTTTATTCCGCAGCCATGCATGGTGTCCCTGGCTGGCATTGCTGTGTTCTATCGGCTGGCCCCTGGCTTATCCCCTGATTAAGGCTGGGTACGGCTATATCGGAATCGGGAATGACCTGGGCAGTAAAGTAGTCTTTGCAGGAATCCGCTTCTTTTTTTCCGGATTGATTCTGCTGATTGCTGGTAATGGCCGGTGTTTTCCAGGTCAACCGGCCGGAGCCGCTGCAGGTCGTATATCATAAAAAAGAAATGAGAAGATAGCATGAACCAGGTACAGGCAGAAAAAGTAATCAAGCCGCTCATGGCGGTCGTCATCGCCGGGATTTTTCTCGGGATTTATGTGATGATCCCGGCATTTTACAGCACGCTGTGGCAGCTTACGGTCAGTCGGGATATACAGGGCTTGTCGGCCTATATTGCCTCCTTTGGCAGTGCCGCCGTCCTGCTCATGATCCTGCTCATCATCCTGACCAATATGACCGGCCTGCCGTCTGTGCAGTTTGTGACCGTCAATGGCATCCTCTTCGGCATACTGCCGGGAATTGTCATCTCCTGGATTGGACAGGTGGCAGGCAATGTGCTGGCTTTTGTCATCATGCGCTACGTCTTCCGCCGCACGGCCCGCCGCCTCGTGGCGCGCAGCCGCTTCGTCGCCCGCCTCAACCGGCACATTACCGCCCGGACGGCCTTCTTCCTGCGGGCCATTCCCTATTCGCCCAATTTTGCCATTACGGCCCTGTGTGCCCTGAGCCGCATCGGCTTTACGGAGCACGGTATAGCGACCATAGCCGGAAAATTCCTGGCCATCTGCATCGAGGTCTGGATGGGATATGGCCTCATCCGCTTTGATTGGCATGACCTGCGGCTGGCCGCTGGAGGCGTACTAATCATGGCACTCTTGGCAGGTTATACGTGGCATACATGGAAACATAAAAACTAAATATTTAAACTATATCAGGAAATAAGTCAATGTGATTTAAAAACGTGAATCCATTGACTTATTTCTATATGTGTGATATTCTTTATATATAACAAATAATAATTTTCTAATTAAAATTATTATCGTAAAATATTTAACAGGATATCTCTGAAAAGAAAGGAAGTGTTTCTTATGTATACCCTACCGCACTCCTCTTATGATTTATATATTGATGGCAAATGGGTCCCTGCCAGTGATGGCGCCCGGTTTGCAGCGTACAACCCTGCCGACGGGACGAAGCTGGCCGAATGTGCCGAAGCGACGAAAGACGATGTCAACGCGGCCGTAGCAGCGGCTCATAAAGCATTCCCCGCCTGGAAAACCGTGTCGCCCCAGAAGCGGCAGGACCTGCTCCTTGCCATTGCCGATATCATCGAAAAAAATGCCGATATGCTGGCTATGGTAGAAACGCTGGATAACGGCAAGCCTATCAGGGAAACGAAGAACATCGATATTCCTCTGGCGGTCGATCATTTCCGTTATTTTGCCGGCGTCGTCCGCAGTGAAGACGGCCGGGCAGCGGTCATCGACGACCATACGCTGAGTCTCGTCGTCCATGAACCAATTGGTGTCGTCGGCCAGATCATCCCCTGGAATTTCCCCTTCCTCATGGCGGCGTGGAAACTGGCACCGGCCCTGGCAGCAGGCTGTACCATCGTCCTCAAGCCGTCGAGCTCGACGTCCCTGAGCGTCCTCGAACTGATGCATCTCATTGGCGATGTCCTGCCACCGGGCGTGGTCAACGTCATTACTGGCAAGGGTTCCCGGGCCGGTCAGTACATCCTCGATCATCCCGACATCCAGAAATTGGCCTTTACGGGATCGACGGAAATCGGCCGCGATGTTTATGATGCGGCTATGAAGAAACTGATTCCTGCCACGCTGGAACTGGGCGGCAAATCGGCCAATATTTTCTTTGACGACTGCGACTGGGATATGGCTATGGATGGAGCCCAGCTGGGCATCCTCTTCAATCAGGGACAGGTATGCTGCGCCGGATCGCGTATTTTCGTCCAAAAAGGCATTTACGATAAGTTCGTCTCCGAACTGGCTGACCGCTTCCGCCGCATCCGCGTTGGCCTGCCCTGGGAAGAAACGACCCAGATGGGATCGCAGATCGACGAACGGCAGGTAAAGAAAATCCTCGAATATATTGAAATCGGGAAGCAGGAAGGAGCGCGCCTCGTCTGCGGCGGTAAGAAAGTGTCGGCTCCGGGACTGGAAAAGGGCAGTTTCGTCGAACCGACCATCTTTGCCGATGTCAGAAACGACATGCGCATTGCCCAGGAAGAAATCTTCGGGCCCGTCGTCTGCATCATCCCCTTCACGGATGAAGCGGAGGTCATCGCCATGGCCAACGACAGCGTATACGGCCTGGGCGGAGCCGTCTGGACCCGCGACATCAACCGGGCCCTGCGGGTTGCCAAAGCGGTAGAAACGGGCCGTATGTGGATCAATACGTATAATGCATTGCCGGCAGGTACGCCTTTTGGCGGTTACAAGCTTTCCGGTATCGGCCGCGAAACGGACAAGACGACCATGCGGCACTATATGCAGACCAAAAACATCTATATCAACCTCGCGGAAACACCGTCGGGATTATATGAATGATAGGAAAGGAGTATCATGGGCATACGCAATACAATCGTAGCATTGCTGTTTGTCTGCCTGGCCTGTACGGCCGTATATGGTTTTATGACTGTAGACCGTCCGGGCGTGCAGGCTGCGGCACAGGCCAGCAGCAAACCGCATAAATCGAAATAACGGCACAGCCGGAGAACCGGGGTGGCAGCGGAAGAGATGGGAAAATCCTTCTGCAGCCGCCCCGGTTTTGTCTATGCCGGGAGGCGATATGGTATAATAACTATATATCAGAGAGGAGGCTTACCTGCATGGATTATACGACGCAATACGATTCTCCCCTGGGACCGGTCCTTTTGGCCAGTGACGGGACTCATCTCATCGGACTGTGGATCTGCGGGCAGAAGTATGACAGGGCCACCCTTTCCGGGGAAGCCTGCCGGAACGATGCCCTGCCTGTTTTTACTGAGGTCAGAGACTGGCTGGACCGGTACTTTGCCGGAAAACGGCCGGTTCCGTCGGAACTGCCGCTGAAGCCGCGGGGAAGCGTGTTCCGCCAGCGCGTATGGCATCTGCTGTGCCAGGTGCCGTACGGGCAGACGACGACCTATGGGGCCCTGGCGGAAAAGCTGGGGCAGCAGACGGGGAAAACAGAAAATCCCCATGCCGTAGGGGGAGCCGTCGGGCATAACCCTATTTCCCTGATTATACCCTGCCACCGTGTCGTTGGAAAGAGCGGCAGCCTGACGGGCTATGCCGGCGGCATCGATAAGAAAATCTGGCTCCTCCGCCACGAGGGAGCCGACCTGGCCCATCTTTTCCGGCCAGGTACAGGGAAGAAAAATCGTCTGGAGAAATAGGGAAATTTTTCACTTTTCCCCTATATTTCTGAAGTGGACTCGTTGTATAATAATACCAGTACAAGGGAGGGAATGACATTGGCAAGGCGCTGGATCATGCACGTAGATATGGATGCTTTTTATGCTTCTGTCGAACAGCGGGATAATCCGGCTCTGCGCGGCCATCCCGTCATCGTCGGGGGGCTGGGCGAACGGGGTGTCGTGGCGACGGCGTCCTATGAGGCCCGGCGGTTCGGCGTCCATTCGGCCATGAGCACCCGCCAGGCCCGGCGCCTTTGTCCGTCCGGCATATTCCTTCCCGTGCGCATGGCCCATTACCGGCGCATCTCCCATCAGATCCGCCTCATTTTATCGCACTATTCGCCCTTTATCGAACCGCTGGCGCTGGACGAAGCCTTCCTGGATGTTTCTGGCATGAATCTCCAGTACCCGGACATCGTCGATATCGGCCGGGCCGTCAAGGACGATATCCTGCGCATCACCGGCCTTGTGGCGTCGGCCGGCATCGCGCCCAATAAATTCCTGGCCAAGCTGGCGTCGGATCTGAAAAAGCCCGACGGCCTGATGTGGATTCCCTACGGCAAGGAGCAGGAAATCCTGGCCCCCCTTCCCGTTTCACGCCTCTGGGGCGTCGGCCGGATGACGGCAGGCCAGCTGGAAAAAGCCGGGTTCCATACCATCGGCGATATCATACAGGCCGGGCCCGATGCCCTGGTCCCCATTGCCGGGCGGCAGGCACACCGCTTGTATGAACTGGCCTGTGGCAGGGACAACCGTCAGCTGGAAGTGAGCCGCCGACCCCAGTCGGTCGGCAACGAGCATACGTATGAGCACGACCTGACGAGGGAAGAAGACATTGACGAACAGTTCCGTCTCCTGGCCAATGAAGTGGCCTGGCGGCTGCGTCAGAATCACCTCATGGGCCGTACGATTACGATTAAAGTGCGGTTTTCTTCCTTTGAGACGGTGACCCGGTCCCTGACGCTGGAGACAATCGGGACCTGTTCGGAGGAACAGTTGTATTTCGCCGCCAAACGGCTCTATCATAAAAAGGGAAAAAACGGCCCCATACGGCTCCTGGGACTGTCGGTCAGCCAGCTCCAGCCCTATCAGGTGCAGAGTGATTTATTTTCTGACGACGAAGAGACGCAGGCCAAAGTCACGGAAGCCATCGACAAACTGCAGCAGCGCTTTGGCCGCAAGGCGCTCATGAAAGGATTTCTCTGGGAAATGTCCCACGATAAATAGATACAGATAAGGAGATTTACGTATGGCAGTATTTACAGTAGCAGTTCATACGGGTGATAACAATAACGGTTATATCCAGTATGATGCGGAAACAAAAAAGCTTACAGTTCATCTGAATGATGCAGAAAAGGAAAAGGAAACCTATTCGTTCCTGACGACGGTCCGTTCGTGGCACCGCTATGTCACCCTGTCCCAGTACGAAACGATCACGGCGGCGGCGACGGACAGTCTGGATACGCTGAAGCTGGCCCTGGGCTATATATGGCTGGCTCTGGGCGTGCATATCGACTGGAGCCGCCCCGTCGAAGAACTGTAATGGAAAACGACATCAGACTCATCTGAAGAGACCGTACCTTCCGGTGGATATCCCCACAGAGGTACGGTCTTTTTGTGTGCATAGGCAAATAAAAGTTATCCACAAAGTATACACACGTATTGTGCATAACTTCTGTTATCCTGTGGATATAGCCGGAGAATGCCTGTTTACAGGCCCTGACGGCGGTGGATATATTTTTCCTTTTTTTAGCCAGATTGTGGATAACTCATGGGGAACATGTGTTCAAGATAAGGAAAAAAATCGCGATAAATGCGATAACTATGCGGATTTTACATATTTTACAATCTCTCCTGATTTCTGTGTACAACCTCTGTGGATTTGTGGATAACACCATATAGAAAAAGCGGGGCATTCCCCTAAAGACATGTGTACACATGCAGGGGAATACCTCGCCAGAAGAGAATAGCAAAGGGATTTATCCACAAATTTTGTCACAAACCCGGTCCGGCAGGAGCGATGCCGCTTCTTTGTCCACAATGACCGTTGCGTCGCGGTGCAGCTGGAGAATGCTGGCCGGTGCGCTGGGGCTGATGCTGCCGCAGACCGTATTGTAGATGGCTTCGGCTTTATTGCGGCCATTGGCCAGGAGTACGACTTTTTTGGCCAGCATGATGGTCTTGATGCCCATGCTGATGGCGTAGCGGGGGACTTCTTTTTCCGTCTGGAAGAAGCGGGAATTGGCCTGGATGGTTTCTTCATCGAGGCGGACTTTGTGGGTCGTCGCTTCGAATTTGATGTCCGGTTCGTTGAAGCCGATGTGGGCATTCTGACCGATGCCGAGAATCTGCAGGTCGATGCCGCCTTTCGCTTCGATGAGGGCATCGTAGCGCTTGCCTTCGGCTACGATATCTTTTGCCATACCGTCGGGAATGTAAATGTTTTCCGGCTTTATGTTGATGAAATCGAAGAAATTATGATGCATGAAGTAATGATAGCTCTGGGGATTGTCCGGCGCCATGCCGATGTATTCATCCAGGTTGAATGTCGTGACCTGGGAAAAATCGAGGCCGATCATTTCATGGACGGCAATCAGCTTTTTATACATCGACAGGGGCGTGCTGCCCGTGGCCAGGCCGAGGACGCTGTCCGGCTTGAGGTATATCTGGCCGGCCACGATTTTGGCGGCTTCTGTACTCATTTCATCATAAGAATTAGTAACGATAACACGCATCGTACGTGCCTCCTTTTAGAGTATGCTTAGTGTCCGAGACGCAGCAGATTGACAGCGTCCGCTGTCCGCTGCTTATTCTTCACGGATGTTTCGGGCCGTTCTTTGACGACCTGTGTATAGATTAAATCGATGATAAATACCTGGGTCAGCTTGGTGACGATAGAGCCCGTTTCCAGCATCGTTTCCCGCGTGCGGTAAGAAATGCACAAATCGGCGCAGTCCCGGAGCTCGGAACCGCTATTGGCCGTGATGGCAATCAGGCGGGCTCCGTTCTGCTTGGCCAGGCGGGCTGCCTGGACGATTTCCTTTGAGGCGCCGGAATGGCTGATGGCGATGACGACGTCGCCCGGCTGGATGAGGGCCATGTGCAGCATGATGAGATGGCTGTTGTCCAGGCCCAGAGCCTCGATGCCGATGCGCTGGAATTTGTACGCCGAATCGTCGGCAACGAATCCGGAATTTCCCAGGCCGATGAAATACACGCGGTGTCCGCCCGTCAGCAGGCGGACCGTCTGGGCGATGACCTCTTCATCGAGGGTCTCTACGGTCTGGCGGAGCGTATCCATGCCAATGGACATGAGCTTTTTGGCCGTCGTCATGATGGATTCGTCGGCGGCGATATTGTGGCTGATGATGGTTTTCTGCTGGCTGCGCCGGGACAATTCTTCTGCCAGGCTGAGCTTGAAATGCTGCAGGCTCTGAAAGCCCATCTTGCGCACGAAGCGGGTGATGGTCGATTCGCTGATGCCGCTTTTTTTGGCCAGACTGGCGATGGGCGTCGTGCAGAACAGGTCGCCGTGGAGGCGGATGTATTCCATGAGGGTGCGGTCGGATTTTGAGGGTTTGAAGCCGGGATGGTCCAGCTGTTCCAAGATATTCATAGGCGTTACTCCTGCGAAAGGGTCTGACGGAGATGATAGAGCGCTCCCAGCATGCCGGCCGTATTGCCCAGGCGGGCAAAGGCGATGTGGGTCGGTCCGTACATGGCGGGTGGCAGCTGTTGTGATACGTACTGTTCCAGGAGCGGGCGGAATACGCCTTCCTGGGCCATGATGCCGCCGCCCAGGATGACGACCTGGGGCTGCAGTACGGTAATGACATTGCCGATGGCGACGGCTATGTCACGGGATAAGGCGTCAATGGCACCGATGGCATCGGTGTCGCCGTCGGCGGCCATGGCAAATACGGCCCGGCCATCCAGTTCGTCCGGTCTGACGCCTTTGGCTGTGGCGACATCGCGGACCAGACGGGTGGCTGATGCCAGGTCGTGGAGCCGGCCGCCGGGCACACGCATATAGGCGATTTCTCCGGCACTGCAGCCGGCGCCGTGGAGAATATGGCCGTCATAGATGGCACAGCCGCCGATACTGGTGCCGATGGTCATCATAAAGGCCGACGTACAGCCCTTTCCGGCACCGAGCCAGAGTTCGCCCAGGGCGGCACAGTTGACATCGTTTTCTACGGCACAGGGAATATGGAATTCCTCTTCCAGCATTTCTTTCCATTCCGTTCCCGTATAATCGGGGATGGAATCGGCCAGGGCATAGAAAATCCGTCCTTTCTGGGGATCGACCATGCCGGCTGTAGAAAGGGCAATGCCCGACAGTGGTCCTCTTTCCTTGTACTGGCGGATCAGCCGGCGGACCGTGCGGACGATGCCCGGTCCGCCGCCTTCATGGGCGTGGGTAGGCGTGCTCTTCGTTTCTATCAGCTGGCCGTCGGCTGAAGCCAGTCCGTATTTGATGGCCGTGCCGCCAATGTCAATGCATATATACATGGGTTTCTCCTATTCTTTCATGATGAATCCTTCATAGATGCGGTTGCTGCGTACACCGGGTTTGATTTCCCCATTGAGGGAAATGATTTTATCTTTCAGGAGCACCAGCCCTTCACCGCAGGGAGCCGCAAAGGGAATCTCTCCGGCAGAGCGCCAGCTGTCGCTGCGGACGTTGTAGACGAGGATGTGGCGGTTCCAGTTGAAATCGGTGCTTTCCCTGCCAAAGTAGGCCGTTTTATAGGCAGTGAGTTCTGCGCCCGTAAGATGGGACAGATGGGCGACGGCATCGTCATAGATGGCTTTATTGAAGCCGCCGATGACCAGCATTTCGTCTTCATTCAGGCGGACGGCCCGGGCTCCCAGGAGGGAAATTCCCTGGCCGTCTATGGCGGCATCGGCCAGTTTGTGCCAGGTGCGGGTCTTCAGGTCATAGCCGTATCCGTCCGTATAGGCCGTATCGCTGCCACCGCTGAAGACGCACAGCGTCTGGCCCAGCAGCTGGGCAACGCTCTGTTCACGGGCCTTTCCGGGGAAATCGGCCAGCCGTTCCAGTGCTCCCGTTTTAAGGTCATAGGCGTAGAAATTGCGGCTCAGGCTGCCGTCTTGTTTTCCCAGTCCCAGGAAGAGGGTCTGGCCATTCCGGGCGGCAATGCCGTTCTGGAAGGTGAAGGGCAGGGTGCCGGCTGTCTGGTAGTGCAGTTTTCCCTGATCGTCGCAGGTAAGGCGTGTGATGGCTTTGGCAGCAGCCGTATCGGGGCTGCCGCCGATGTAATAGACGCCGTCAGCGGCTGTGACCGACGCGCCATAGGCTGCCGGGAAGGGCAGGACCTGATGGTCTGTTTCGATGAGGCCTTTGTCCGTCGCCTTCATGGCGTAGATATCAGGATAGGTCACTTTGGCACCACCCACTGCGGGACCGCCGTTGGGGAAATTGGCACCGCCGCCGGCGATGATATAGCCATGGCTGGTACCGGCTATCATGCCGGCAACGCCGATATTTTCTGTCTGGCCCACTGCCGGGGACAACGTACCGGCCGACTGCCAGCGGATATGCGGGGAGCCGGTCTGTTCCGGTGCGGCAAAGGAAAGGGATGTCGAGAGGGTCAGGGCCAGTACGGCCGTGGCAATAGCACTTTTTTTCATCATACGATACCTCCTTGGAGATGTCAAATCAGATACGGACTTTAAAAATTCCCTTTTTGAGCGGAGCCGGTTCACCGGCAGCAATGCCGGGTTTATGGGCATCTTCGGGATAACAGATGAGAAAATCGCCGGGACGCATGAGAACGCGGGCCCGGGCCGTACCGGTCACTTCCTGATAGTCGCTGTCTTTGTGATAGGCACCGCAGGTCATGGATTCGATGAAGCCGAGGTCGATGTATTCTTCTCCTTTGCTGAGGACGTGGATATCGAGGTAGTCTTTGTGGGCTTCCCAGCTGCGCGTTTCTTCCGGTCCCGTCGTATAGGCTGCGACATTGACGAACAGGGAATCGCCGTCGATGGGATGGCTGCCCGGCGTCAGAGAAGCAAATCCGCTGCTGCGGGCCAGGTCCAGACAGCGCTGTACCGGTACCGGTAAAAAGGCATACGTTTCTTTTTGGTGGATATTTCCATATATCATACGAGTGGCTCCTTTACGATTAATCGGCTGTCGTTCCTTCCGGTGCCGTATAGTCTTTGCCCGTCAGACGGCTGACGATGGTACCGACTACCAGAGAAAGGATGATGGTGATAGCCGTATAGGACCAGAACGAGACGGAAGGGACGAAGTATTTCAGATACATGACGACGGCAGTGGAACAGATAAAGCCGACGAACGCGCCTTTGGCGTTGGCGTGTTTGCTGAAGGCTCCCAGGACGAACATGCCGGCCAGTGAGCCCAGGGCCAGGCCGATGAAGCTGTTGAACCATTCGTAGGCCGAGTGGATATCGCTGACGGCCATGACCATGGCGACGATGATGGACAGGATGCCGATGCCCAGGGAGACGAGCTTGGCGATGCGCGTCTGCTTCCGGCTGTCCAGATCCGGGTTGAGGACGGACTGGATGTCGAGGACCCAACTGGTAGCGACGGAATTGATGCCCGTAGACAAAGTGGACTGGGAAGCGGCGTAAATAGCGGCCAGGAGGATGCCCGTAACGCCTGCCGGCAGTTCATACGTAATATAGCTGGCAAATACCAGATCCTGACGGCTGGTCATGAGCAGGTCCGGGTTCTGCTGATAGAAAACATAGAGGCTGGTGCCGACGAGGTAAAATACGGTGGCGGCGAAAATGGACAGGACGCCGTTGCCGAGAGTCATTTTGTTCAGCTGCTTGATATCCGTCGTCGTCGTGAACCGCTGTACGATATCCTGACTGGAGACGTACGAGGCAAAGGTGGCCAGGCCGCCGCCGATGAAGACGATGAAAACACTAGTCGAAATGATATCCGGGCTCATCCATACTTCATTCTGGAACATGAATTTGTGGCCTGTCGTCAGCGTATCCATGATGGTGCCGAATCCGCCGTGGATGTCGCCGATCATGACGACCAGCGTCAGGGCGATGCCGAAGATGAGGACCATGCCCTGGATGAAGTCGGTGTAGAGGACGGCTTTCAGTCCGCCAGAATAGGAATAAATGATGGCGATGACGCCCATGACGACGATCAGGATATTGACATCGATGCCGGTCAGTTCTGCCAGGGCGATGGACGGCAGGTACATGATGATGGACATGCGGCCAAGTTGGTAGATGATGAACATGGCAGCCCCCAGGATGCGGAGGTTTTTGCTTTCAAAGCGCTTCTGCAGATAATGGTAGGCCGTGTCGATTTCCAGACGGCTGTAGATGGGCAGGAAGTACTTGATGGTCAGCGGGATGGCGATGAGCATGCCCAGCTGGGCCCACCAGAGGATCCACGATCCTTTATAGGAATTGCCCGGCAGGGACAAGAAGGAAATCGGGCTGAGAAGGGTGGCGAAGATGGAGACGCAGGTGACCCACCAGGGGATAGTGCCGTCGCCCTTGAAGAATTCCTTGCCTTTCATTTCCTTCTTGGAGAAATAGAGGCCGGCCAGCAGGACGCCTAACAGGTATAAGACTAAAACAACGGTATCGATCCAGGTAAATCCTTCGTGCATAGGGGTGTCCTCCTTTAAACTAGGTCCCGGATACAGAAAAAGCGCCAGATGTTTCCGGCGCTTATCTGCAATGGAAACGGGAGTGAGTGGAATCAGAACATTAGAAATATTTCTTATAGATTTCTTTGGCCCGTGCTACCATTTCCGGGGTATATTTCTTCATGGGTTCACGGCAGTAGCCTGCATCGACGCCGGCTTCCTGGAGGAGCAGCTTGATCGTGCCATAGAGGCCGTTGTCGAGGATGTCCGTAATGAGGTCGTTGGTGACGTGCTGTACTTCCAGTGCTTCCGTGATTTTCTGTGCTTTTGCCAGTTCAAAGATCTGACGGCCGCGGCGTCCGTTGATGTTGTACGTAGAGCCGATGGCGCCATCGACGCCGAGGACCGTGGCCGGCAGGAGCATTTCGTCAAACCCGGCATAAATCAGTTTATCCGGGAAAGTCTTGCGTATGCGTTCCAGGAGATAGAAGTCAGCCTGGGTGAATTTGACGCCGACGATTTTCGGATTGGAGAAGAGTTCGCCGAACTGGCTCAGGCTCATATCAACGCCGGTCAGGAAGGGAATGGAATAGATGATCATACGGTTATCGACGGCACCGATGATGGTGTTGTAATAGTTCTTGATTTCATCGAAGGTAAATTTATAATAGAACGGCGTGACGGCGCTGATGGCATCGTAGCCTAAGTCGGTGACGAATTTTGCCAGTTCGACCGATTCCTTCAGGTTGACCGAGCCGACCTGGGCGATGAGGGTCAGGGAATCTTTGGCTTCATCTTTGGCGATTTCGAAAATGCGTTTCTTTTCGTCCGTAGACAGCATGAAGTTTTCTCCCGTGCTGCCGCCTACATACAGGCCGTCCATGTGGTTGACGTCGATGTTGTAGCGGATAATCTGGCGCAGGCCTTTTTCATTGATATTTCCCTGTTCATCAAAGGAAACGAGCAGTGCGGAAAACAGTCCTTTTAAATCTCTCTGTGACATAATGCATCCTCCTCGGTAGTGCGTGTAATATAGATTTATATATGATTTACTTTAAAATATCGACAAATTTTTTGGCAATCAGCTGGGGACGGGTAATAGCCGAGCCGACGATGGCACCGTAGGCGCCGCATTCATAGACCCGTCGGAGGTCTTCCGGCGTGTTGATGCGGCCTTCGGCAAAGACGGGGATGGAAAGCTGGCCGGCCATGCGGGCGACGAGGCCGTAGTCCGGACCTTCGAAGGACGGCGTATAGGGCGTATAGCCGGACATGGTGGTAGATACGCAGTCAAAGCCGATCTTTTCTGCGTTCAGGCCTTCGGCGTCGTTGGAGATATCGGCCAGGGCCAGGCGGCCTCCGGCGTGTATCTGGTCTACCAGATCGGCGAGTTTTTCATCTCCCGGGCGCTTGCGCAGCGTTGCGTCGAGGGCGATGATTTCACAGGACGTATCGAGCAGTTCGGCAATTTCCTGATGGGTCGGGGTGATGTAGATTTCCGAATCTTCAAAGTTCCGTTTGATGAGGCCGATGACCGGCAGTCCCGTCACTTTTTTGATTTCCCGGATATCGTCGGTGCTCTGGGCCCGGATACCGACGGCACCGGCCTGTTTGGCAGCCAGAGCCATGCGGCCCATGATGAATGAGCTGTGGAGCGGTTCGTCGGGTAGAGCCTGGCATGAAATGATGAGTTTTCCTTTAAATTGTTCCAGCATGTTGTTCCTCCTTGCTATGACAGTCCTATAGTGTCTGCTGAACAGATAGTTTATGAAATTTGTTACACCAGAAGTATAGCATCAGACTGTCAAAAATGCAATAATATTTCATATAAAAATATTTTAACCATCAATTTATGAAATTTATTTTCTTTAAAATGAAAAGGTGGTACAATAGAGATGACAAGTATGGGCCATATGATATACTGTAACAAGGTATGCAGATGACCCGTATCTGCCATAGTAATAGTATAGGAGTGAATGCGATGAAAGCGATTATAGATGGGATGATCGTCCTGCCCGATGCAATCGTAGGCGGACATATTTTGTTGTACGAAGGGGATACGATTGCCGATATCGTACCGCGCAAGGGATTTCACCTGGGCATGTGCACCGACCTCATTGATGCCAACGGTGGTTTTGTCGTGCCGGGGTTCATCAATGAACACATCCACGGCTGTGCCGGTGCCGATACGATGGATGAAAATGAGGAGTCGCTGGCGACGATTCAGTCAGTGCTGCCGAAAACGGGGGTGACGTCATTCCTTCCGACGACCATGACCTACGACCGGCCCCGCATCGAACGGGCCCTCGGCCGTATCCGCAGGGCGAAGAAGAACCGCGGTGCCCGGATCCTGGGAGCCCATATGGAAGGACCGTTCATCAGTACGGCTTACAAAGGGGCCCAGAAGGAATCGAATATAGCCCGGGCTGATTTTTCCTGGATTGAACCATATGAAGACGTGGTGAAAATCATCACCCTGGCGCCGGAAACGCTAAAGGACAAGACGTTCCTGAAGGAGTGCGCCGACCATCATATCATCGTCTCCGTCGGCCACAGCGGCGCGACGTATGAACAGGTCATGGAATGCATGGGACAGTGCCAGTTCTATCACATTACCCATATGTATAATGCTATGACGCCGCTCCACCACCGCCGGCCGGGCATCGTCGGGGCCGCCCTGCTGGACCCGAAGGCCCACTGCGAGCTCATCTGCGATAATCTCCACGTCCATCCGGCGGCACAGAAGCTGGTGTACCGCATGAAAGGCCGCGATGGCATCATCCTCATTACCGATTCGCTGCGGGCCTGCCTGCTACCCGACGGAGAATCGGAACTGGGCGGACAGAAAGTATTCGTGAAAAACGGCGAAGCCCGTCTGGAAGATGGCACTCTGGCCGGCAGTATTGCCGCTATGAATCAGGTCGTCCTGAATTTCCTGGTCAACAGTGGTGCGCCTCTTCCCGAAGCCGTGGCCATGGCGACGGTGAACCCCGCAAAAGATCTGGGCGTATACGACCGGATCGGGTCTCTGGAAAAAGGCAAACTGGCCGATATAGCGATTCTGGACAGTACGGATTTCCACGTCAAACAGACGCTGGTAGGTGGCGAACTAGTATACAATGAAGAACAAGAACAGGCACAGTAAATTCATATATAGTATCATCGTCTTCCTCGTCATAGTAGTCCTGGGAACGGGTAGCTTAATCTGGCAGAGCCGTTCCCATACGGATGGAACGGCGGCAGCGTCGGGCCGGACGGGGACTGTATCGACTCTGGATGAACAGGCAAGGGACAAGGTCCGGTCCATGAGCCCCCAGCAGCGGGTAGGCCAGCTCATGATGATCGGCATCCAGGGGACGACCGTCGATCAGGATGCGGCCTATCAGATTGCCCAGTACCATATGGGCAATGTCATCCTCTTTGACCGCAATATGCAATCGACACAGCAGGTAAAAGACCTGAATGCGGCCCTGGCACGGCAGATACGCCGGCAGAGCCAGGATATACCGCCCTTTATTGCCGTCGATCAGGAAGGCGGCTTTGTCCTGCGCATGCGCGATGCTTTTCCCCGCGTGCCCAGTGAACAGCAGCTGGGAGAAAACGGCGACCCCGCAGCGGCCCGGACCTGGGCCCTGACGACGGGGAAAAAGCTGAAGGAACTGGGATTTAATCTGAATTTTGCCCCCGTCGTCGATCTCGGTTCTGCGTCAGAACGGTCGTACAGCAGCGATCCTGCCGTCGTCACTGCCTTTGCCCTGCAGGCCGTACAAGGCTATGAAGAGGCGAAGATCTGGTGTTCTCTCAAACACTTTCCCGGTATCGGAAAGGTCCGGACTGATCCCCATCTCGACGGAGACCAGGTCGCTGCCAGCCGGGAAGAACTGTTGGCAGCTGATATGAAGCCTTTTTCTGACCTCATCAGACAGGTACCCCACGATAAGATGTTCATCATGGTGTCCAACGTCACCTTTCCGGCCCTCGATCCACAACTTCCGGCCTGTGTATCCCAGCCGGTCATGACGGGCCTGTTGCGCCAGCAGTTCGGCTATGAAGGCCTCATCCTGTCCGATGACATGGAAATGGGAGCTATGGCCAAACACTATGCTTTCTCCGACATGGGCGTCATGGCCATCCGGGCCGGTGCCGACATCGTCCTTGTCTGCCACGACTATGGCCATGAACAGGAAACCTATACCGGCCTGTTGAAAGCCTATGAAAACGACGAATCGTTCCGCAAGCTCGTCGATGAAAAAGTGACGCGCATTGTCCGCACCAAACTGGCCGGTCAGGCTGCCGGATACCTGTAATTCCCAGACTGTACAGGCTGACAGACAATACGATATATGAGAAACGGTACCATGGAGTGGCTGCCCCGGCGGCCGCTCTGTTTTTTTGCCGCCGCGGGATAATTGACAGAAATTATACAGAAAAATGACATGACTTATAACATAGACCTCGTATAATGACCATGCGATACATAAGAAACAGTAAAGCCAGGTCATGCTGCAAGAGCGCATGAAATCAGGAGGTCATGGTATGAAAAAGACATGGTTAAAACGTGCAATTCTTTCGATGATGGTCTGCGGTTCTGCTTTCGGGATCATTCCCGGCGTGCAGGCGGCAAACGTACGCATTCTGCCCGTAGATAACGCCAAATTTCTGGCAGGGGCCAAGTTTGATTTTGATGTAGAAGTCAGTCAGGCTAAAAACCTGAAAAACGTGGACATCACCATCAACAACCAGCCGGCAGGTAAATTTTTCGGAAAAGATCTGAAGGCGACGAATCTGGACAACGGGGTTATTTCCTATCGTGTAAACAGTGTGAACTTCCCCAAAGCCGGAAACTATACGGTGCAGGCTTCGGCAACGGATGATACGGGCCGTAATGTCAGCCATGCCCGCTATACGGTCGTTCAGGAAAAAGCACAGAAACAGGCCAAGAATGTCATTCTCTTTGTCGGTGATGGTATGTCGCTGCAGGCCCGTGAAATGGCACGTATTATCTCCAAAGGCATGACCAATGGGAAATATAATGACTTGCTGGCCATGGAAAAAATGTCGCATAACTGCCTGATTACGACGAGCGGCTACGATTCCTTGACGACGGACAGTGCCAACTCGGCATCGGCTTATGCGACGGGACATAAATCGGTAGTCAATGCCATGGGTGTCTATGAAGATTCGACAAAAGATCCCTTCGACGATCCCCGTGTGGAAAATATCAGTGAAATCGTAAAACGCAGCCGTGGCATGTCCGTCGGCATCATTACCCAGGCTGAATCGACCGATGCTACGCCGGCTGCCATGGTCGGCCATACGCGGCGCCGGGCCAACCAGGACTACCTGGCTTCGGAATATCTGGAAGATTACCATCGCCCGGATGTCATCATGGGTGGCGGTTCCAGCCGGTATATCCCTCAGACGGAAAAAGGATCGAAACGTCATGATAACCAGAACGTCATCCAGGAATTCAAAGATAAGGGCTATACCTTCGTCACAACATCAAAAGAAATGATGGCAGCGCCTTCCAATAAACCACTCCTGGGATTATTCAAGCCGGGGACGATGAATGTCTATATCGACCGGGAAATGCTTAAAAATCCCGAAGTATTAGGGAAATATACGGATCAGCCAAATCTGGTCAACATGACGAAAAAGTCTCTTGACATCCTCAGCAAGAACCCGAAAGGTTTCTTTGCCATGATTGAAGGCGCATCGATTGATAAACAGCTTCACGCTATGGACTGGCAGCGGGCTACCTACGATACGATTGAATTTGATAAGGCCATCGAATATGCCCAGAAATGGAATAAAGAACATGGTAATAATACGCTGATCATCGTCGTAGCCGACCATGCCCACGGCGCATCCATCACCGGTACCTATCATGAACGGGATGGAAAGAAAGGTCTGGCGGCCGTCCGCACCTATGCCGATTCTATCTTCCCGACATTCAAGGATGCTGACCACGATGGATTCCCGGACAATCCCGATCCCGATGTAACCCTGGCCGTCCAGTATGCCAACCATCCGGCTTATTATGAAAATTTCCACTTCCAGCAGAAACCGACGGCGCCGACGATTACGGAAAAAGTCACCAAGCAGGAAGCTCAGCAGATTGGTGACAAGACGGAATACCATCAGGTATCGACAGTCGTTGCCAAAGCTAACCCGGCCCGTCATCATGACGGTGATCCCGTCGAACTCATCCCGGCCAATATTCCCGATACCATCGGCGATGAATGCCATGCAGCCGACGATGTGCCGCTGAATGCAGAAGGCCCCGGCTCGGAATACTTTAACGGTGTCATGGATAATACGGAAGTCTTCTTCGGTATTATGCGTGCCCTGGGCATTGATGCCACAAAAAATGTGAAATAATCGTCCCCTTATATCGACAAGATAAAAACGACGGCCCCATGAAGTACGAATGGCTTCATGGGGTCGTCGTTTCTGTAGGGAGGATTTCCGGCTTTTTAGGTGAATAAACATACAAACAGCGTAAAACGATTAACCATAACCTATGAGAATAGAAAATAGAAAATATGATAAACAATCAGAATAATAATCCTTGACAGGGAGAGAAAACGCCTTATAATGTTGCCATGCAAGTCAAACAGACATGCAGACCAATACAACAACCCATATATACGATGAGCGAGAGCAAAAAGTGTGGCGTCTACTTTTTCAGAGAGTCCGTGGCTGGTGTGAACGGATAAAGCCGTCAGGCGAATATATCACTCGTGAGTACTTTTCCTGAATTAAGTAAGGGAAAGCGGATATCCCGTTATCGATACACCAAAGTATAATGCAGGGTGGTACCGCGTACAGACGCCCCTGTTTCGGCCGGAACCGGTGGAAACAGGGGGTGTTTTTATATGGGAATAAGAAGAGGAGAGTGGAGTAATCATGAAACACACATTGTTAAAACAAATCGTTGTTGCAGGACTGGCTGTCATGACGGCCGTATCCATCGCCGGCTGTGGGGGCAGCAAAGACGGGGACAGTAACGGTAAATCAGCCAAAATCGGATTTATCACGGCCTATACCGGTCCGGGTGCTGCTTATGGACAGGCCATGAAAGAAGGGGTGGATCTGGCTGTAGAAGAAATCAATAAAGATCCTAATACGAAAGTAAAGATAGACCTTAAGACCTACGATACTAAGCTGGATAAGACAGAAGCCATCAATGCGACGAAGAAAGCAATCGAACAGGACAAGGTCCTGGCTATCGAAGGACCTATGACGACCGGTGAAATTATGGCATCCGGCCCGATTGCCCAACAGGACAAGGTCGTCTGCTTTACTACCGGTGGGACCGGACCGGATGTCACCAACATTGGCGATTATATTTTCCGCAACGCCATCCCGGGCAAACTGGCTATTCCCCAGACGGTAAAGAAAGCACAGCAGAAATTGGGCTTCAAGAAAGTGGCTCTGTTATATTCCAACAATAACGACCAGATGGTTGGTGAAAGCAAGATTTATCAGCAGGTCTTTGCCGATGACGGTATCGAAGTCGTCGATACGGAAACCTTTGCCGATAAAGATACGGATTTCTCGGCACAGCTGACAAAAATCCAGGCCGCCAATCCTGATGTCATCGCCGTGGCAGGCCTCTATCAGGAAGGCGCTCTCATTGCTAAGAAAGCCCGTGAAATGGGGATGAACCAGCCGATTATCGGCAACAACGGATTCAACAGTCCGGAATATATCAAACAGGCTGGTGCCGCTGCCGATGGTACGATGGTAGCTACGCCGTGGAACCCGGAACGGCAGAGTGAAAAAGCTCAGAATTTCCGTAAAGCCTTCGTTGCTAAATACGGACATGAACCGGATCAGTTTGCTGCCCAGGCTTATGATGCCATGTACATTATCCACGAAGCCGTCGAAAAATCGGGTACGACGACGAACCGCAAGAAGTTCCGTGATGCTCTGGCCCAGATTACGAACTTTGAAGGTGCAACTGGAGTATTTTCTTTTGATGATCACCGTGATCCGTCTATGGATCTTGACGTACTGGTCATCAAAGACGGGAAATGGACACCGTTACAGTAATCGTTCTTTGTTTTTGCAGATAGAGGGGTATATATCGTGTTTTTTCAGCAGCTTATTAATGGGTTGAATCTTGGCAGCGCCTATGCTGTCATTGCCATTGGCTATACGCTGGTTTTCGGGGTGTTGAATATCATCAATATGGCCCATGGCGAAATCTTCATGTTCGGCGCCTTTATCGGCCTGATGCTGGTAACGGCCGCCGGAGCCAATATATTCGTGGCTCTCATCGGTGCCATGCTGGGCGGTGCGGTCTTGGGATTTCTGCTGGAATACCTGGCACTGCGCCCCTTGCGCCGCCGCAAGGTAACGCACTTGGCACCGCTTATCAGTACGATCGGCGTATCGATTTTCCTGGAAAGTCTGGCCCTCAAGATCTGGGGGCCCCAGACCCAGTCTTTTCCGCCTCAGTTTGAAGGGGCACTCATGGATGTCGGCCTCTTCAAGGTTTCCATGATCCAGATTGTCGGTTTCGGGACGGCTATCGTTCTGATGGTGCTGCTGACGCTCTTGTTGGATAAGACGAAAATCGGCAAGGCCGTCAAGGCGACGTCGGAAAATATCGAAACGGCAGGCCTTCTGGGCATTAACACCAGCCGCATCATTACCTTCACGGTCATGCTGGCTTCGTCCCTGGGTGCGGCTGCCGGCGTCCTGGTCGGTCTTTCCTTCAATGCCATCGAACCGACTATGGGCATGACTATGGGCTTTAAAGGCCTGGCTGTTCTCATCATGGGTGGCCTGGGAAACATCCGTGGCGCCATGATGGGCGGATTTATCCTGGGCATTGCCGAAGTATTCAGTGTCGCCTATGGCGCGTCGTCCTATCGCGATGCCGTCGCTTTCGGCATCATCATCCTCATCTTGTTCTTCCGGCCTGAAGGGCTCTTTTCCAAAGCCGGCAAAGGAGGCAGACCATAATGGATGAAATATTGAATGGGTATGTCCTGCAAGTCGTCGTGTTTTCCTGCATTAATATTATTTTGTCATTGTCTGTATACATGACATTATGTACAGGCCAGATGTCTCTGGGCAATGCCGGATTCATGAGCGTCGGTGCTTATACGTCAGCCATCCTGACCATGCAGGTCGGACTTCCTATGCCGGCTGCCATCGTTCTCGGTGGTATTATGGCCACTGCGGTTGCTCTCGTCGTCGGTATCCCGACGACAAGACTGCGCGGTATGTATCTGGCTATCGCTACATTGGGATTCGGTGAAGTCGTCCGCGTCCTGGCCTTGAATCTGAAAATCACCAATGGCGCCCTGGGCCTTTCGGGAATCCCTTCTATGGCCAATACCTTGGGTGACCTGGCCAGCGATTTCCTTGATGTCCTCGATATAGATAGCCAGACCGGCGGCCAGCTCCTCATGTGCCTCGTTCTGATAATTGTCGTTGTGGCGATCCTCTGGTTCTGGCACCGGCTGGAACAATCCCGCATCGGCCGGGCCTTTGCCGCTATCAAAGCCGATGAACACGCGGCGGAACTTTCAGGCATCCCTATTGTATATTATAAGATGATGTCCTTTTTATTCAGCGCGTTCTTTGCCGGTGTTGCCGGGGCTCTCTTTGCCCATACGGCCAATTTCATCAGCCCGACCGATTTCTCCTGGCATAAAGTCGTCGATGCCCTGTTGTATTGTGTATTCGGCGGCAGCAATGTCATGTGGGGTTCACCTCTGGGCGCAGTTATCCTGACCGTACTGCCGGAACTGCTGCGCGACCTGGCAGAATACAGGGATATGCTCTACGGTATCATGCTGGTGGCGCTCATGGCTTTCCGTCCCGATGGCATCCTGTCCTATGATGTCCTGAAAAAACTGCACCGCCGGCAGACGCCCCGGGCTGTGCAGGAAGCGGCGAAAGAAGGTGACCGGTAATGCTCCTGGAATTACAACATGTCGTCAAGCGATTTGGCGGGGTCACGGCGTCTTCCGATATTTCCTTTTCCGTGGAAGAAGGCCAGATTTACGGCATTATCGGACCCAATGGTGCCGGCAAGACGACCCTGTTCAATCTGATTACCGGCGTATATCAGGTATCGGAAGGAGATATCCTCTTTCAGGGAACGTCCATTGAAGGAAAGAAACCTCATGAAATCACCTCTCTGGGCATTGCCCGGACGTTCCAGAACATTCGCCTCTTTCCACAGATGACGGTCCTGGAAAACTGCCTCGTCGGTTGTCACACCCAGCTTCATTCCGGTATCTGGTCCAGTGTATTTCATACGAAAGGCCAGAGACAGGAAGAAAGGAAAGCACAGCGGCAGGCCATGGATTTCCTGAAGTTTGTCGGCCTCGATCAGGACGCCGATACGATTGCATCCAGCCTGCCTTATGGCAAGCAGCGCAAACTGGAAATAGCCCGGGCCATGTCTACTCATCCCAAACTGCTGCTCCTCGACGAACCGGCTGCCGGCATGAATGACAGCGAAACGGCGGCACTGGGGACACTCATCCGGGGACTGCGCGATACGTATCACGTGAGCATCCTGCTCATTGAACATGACATGAATCTTATGATGGATTTGTGCGACCGCCTGGTGGTCATTAATTTTGGCAAAAAATTGGCCGAAGGGACCCCGACGGAAATCCAGAATAATCCGGCTGTCATCGAAGCCTATCTGGGAAAGGAGGATGAAGAGTAATGCTCCTGGAATTACAAAACATCGTAGCCGGATATGGCAGCATCATGGCCCTCAAAGGCATCAGCCTGTCTGTACCGGAAGGCAGTATCGTTTCCCTTATCGGTGCCAATGGCGCCGGAAAATCGACGACCATGAAAACTATCATGGGATTGGTATCTCCCAGAGACGGGGAAATCCGTTTCAAAGGGGAACCCCTTGCCGGGACGAAACCCTATCAGGTCGTCCACGAAGGCATATCCCTGGTGCCGGAAGGCCGGCAGATCCTGCAGAACATGAGCGTCGAAGAAAATCTGTACCTTGGCGCCTACCAGCGCAGTGATAAAGAGGGTATTGCCGCAGACCTGAAAAAAGTCTATGACCGCTTTCCCCGGCTGGAAGAACGGAAAAAGCAGTTCGGCGGAACGCTGTCCGGTGGTGAACAGCAGATGCTGGCTATTGGCCGTGCCGTTATGGCCCGGCCGGAACTGCTCCTTCTGGACGAACCATCTATGGGACTGGCTCCCATCGTCGTACAGGAAATCTTTGACGTCATCAAAGATATCAATGGAAGCGGCACGACGATCCTCCTGGTCGAACAGAATGCCAAAAAGGCCCTGCAGATTGCCGATTACGCTTATGTCATGGAAACAGGGCATATCGTTCTGCAGGGAAAGGCATCGGAAGTAGCTGCCAATCCTCAGGTTACGGCGGCGTATCTGGGCGGCAAAAAATAATATCGGCTGTTTCACTGATGGCACTGCCCGGGAAGGGCAGATACTCCCTTCCAGCGCAAAAAGGCTGCCGCAAAATGACCTACAAGCTCATTTTACGGCAGCCTTTCGTGTCTTATCGCAGACGCGTATTTATTTACCCAGTACGCCTTCGAGGAAGGCAGCCGTATCGGACAGATAATCGGCCTGGTAGCTTTCGATATCGCCCTTATCGCAGTGCGCGGCAAAGGCTGGATCGATCGGCAGTTTGGCCGTATGGCTGATGCCATACTTCTGAGCCGATTCATCGACGCGGCTCGGGCCGTAGATTTCTACTTTTTCATGGCAGTTCGGGCATTCGAAGTAGCTCATGTTTTCGATGAGGCCCAGGACGGGGATGTGCATCAGTTCAGACATCTTCAATGCCTTTTCGACGATGAGGGAAACCAGTTCCTGCGGGGAAGTGACGACGAGGATGCCATCGACGGGCAGGCTCTGGAATACGGTAAGGGGAACATCGCCCGTTCCCGGAGGCATATCGACGAACATGTAGTCGATGTCGCCCCAGAGCACGTCGGTCCAGAACTGTTTGACTGCTCCGGAAATGACCGGTCCTCTCCAGACGACGGGCGAGGCCGTATCTTCCAGAAGGACGTTCATGGACATGACTTCAATGCCGCCTTTGGTGACGACAGGATTGATGCCGGCTTCGCTGCCTGTAGCACGGTCGGTGATGCCGAATACTTTCGGAATGGAAGGGCCGGTAATATCGGCATCGAGGATTGCCGTTTTAAAGCCACGGCGGTGCATCTGTACGGCCATGAGCGACGTGACCAGGGATTTACCGACGCCGCCTTTGCCGCTGACGACGGCGATGACGTGTTTGACATGGGTGCCTTCATGAGGCTTTGCCAGAAGGCTCTGTGGTTCCGTACGGCTTTCACAGTTGCTGGCGCAGCTGGAACAGTCGTGATTACAGTTTTCACTCATTGTGTATCATTCTCCTTTTGTGGGATCGTATCCCGTTTTTCGCGGACAGCCCGGCAGAATGGATTGCAGCACGAACTGGCGCGTTCACAAACCTGGATTTTACCGCCCTGGATGAGCAGGCGTCTGCCGTATACCAGTGCCAAAGCTACTTTATGACGGGCCGATTCATAGATTCCCGTTACAGTCGTGCGGCCTACATCCATCTGTACAGCAGCCTGTTCCTGTGTCAGACCGACCAGATCCATGAGGCGGATGACTTCATATTCATCGACAGTCATTACGATAGTATCACAATCATTTTGCTTTCCGTCGGGAGTAAACGATTCCTGACGGGGCAGAGAACAGACACGGCGGCAGCGTTGGGGACGCGGCATAAATACTCCTCCTTTCACCATGACGATACAGGGCATGGGCTGTACCATGCCCTGTTCCTATTATACTGGTGATGATGACATATGTCAAAACATAGATATATTATAACAGATATAAAGAAATACGATGACGCAAAAAGCAGACCGCCGGAAAGACGGTCTGGCATAATCAGATAATATCGATATGACAGCGCTTCATGGCGCGCAGGGCTTCGGCGTGGCTTTCCGGTGTGACCCCGGCACAGCAGTCGCTCCGGACGGCGATTTCCTTTTCCGGGAAATAGGCTTTTAGGAGCATGGCATTGGAAATGACGCAGATATCCGTGCAGAGCCCCATGAGGACCAGGCGGTCGTATGGTGCCGCTTCTTCGACGAGCTGGGTGCAGCCGAAAGTCGGTTTTTCCAGGACCGGTGCCATGAGCGTGTACGGCAGAAGGTCCCGGCAGATCTGCCAGCCGTGGGTATCGCGGATGCAATGGGGAACGGGGAGTTTACGTCCTTCCTGCGTATCCATATAGTCTTCGCCATGTGTATCCTGGGTGAAGATGAAATCCGTCTGGTGCGTTTCGTCTTTTTTGGCAGCCTGAAGAAGGGCTTCGATGCGCGGTACGATAAGCGGTGCTTCTTTCGTACCCAGGGCCCCGTCGATGAAATCATTCTGCATATCGATGATAATATAAGCTTGTTTCATGAGTAGGACATCCTTTCTACTGCATTGCCTGACGCAGCTTCTGCACGTATGCCGGCACATCATCACAGGTCATGAGTCCGGTCATGACGCAGGCGCCGGCGATGGGGATACCGGCCAGCTGTGGCAGCGTTTCCGGTGTTATACCGCCCAGAGCATAGACCGGAACGTGTACGGCACTGGTAATATTGCGCAGTTCCTGGAGGCCGATAGGCGGCTGGGCCGGCTTGCACGGCGTGGGCAGCACGTGGCTGGCGATGATGTAATGGGCTCCCAGTTCTTCGGCCAGACGGGCTTCTTCCGCGCTGTGTACAGAAACTCCCAGGCTGGTCATATAATAGGTAATCGCCGTGTGGGACTGCAAATAGTCCAGCGAACATTGGAAACGGGGGATGTGGAGTTTGACACCGACGCGGCCAAAGTAACTGAGGATACACTGTTTCTGATGCAGATTACAGAGCCGCTGCATTTTTTTGGCATAATTTGTGTATTCTTCTTCGTCGAGATTTTTTTCGCGCAAAATAATGCTGTCGATATCAGAAGCTGCTACTTGTTCCATATGATCCCAGTAATTTTGTTTGCATAGCGCACGGTTTGTTACAGCAATCAATTTCAACACAATATATCACCCTTGTCTTTTAACGTTATCTCAACTGTTAACAATATATATCATTATACATTTATTTCTCTTAACTATCAATAAATTCTCAGCTATATTATGACGATAAGGCATAAAAAAAGGAAAAAATCGTTGCTGAATTACGATAAATTAATGCATTTATGGAATAAACATTCATTCATACCAAAATGAAATACAAGGAATAGACTTTATTTTTTTGCATAATCATTATATAATAAGTATATATAATATGCGACAATATGCGACGGCAACATGAGTAAAGACGCATTACTTTTTCACCGGACCCCCTGGAGGACGGGGGATGGCGGATGGAAGGTGGCAGTATGTTAACAAATTCAGAATGGCTGGGAATCAACGAATTATCCCTGCTGATCCACGGTACGGATACGATCCGGGACATGCAGCGGTATTTTTTGGAGGCATTGCGGAATATCGTACCGTTTGAACGGGCCGCTTTTTTTCTGTTTCATGAGGAAACGGGCGGTCTTCTGGTGTTGCAGTCTCCTTTCTGTATCCACATGAATCCGGAGATTGTCAAGGCTTATGGCCGGTTGGTCAATACGAACGGCATTTGCCGCCGCGTCATCAGCCTGCGCCGCACCATGGCCTATCGCAGCAGTGATCTGGTCACGCCGGATGAAGAGGTGACAGACTCGGTGACAGAAGTCCGGAAATCATTTCTTCTCCCCAATGAAGTCAGCTTTTATAGCGGCATCGTCCTGGCCGATGATCGGAAACTGCTGGGAGAAGTCGTCCTCTACCGGACGGACCGGCAGCGGGATTTTACCGATAACGAAATGGAAATACTGGACCGGCTGAAAGATCATCTGGCTATCCGCTTGCGCAGGGAACGGAAGGAATGCCAGGTGCAGCAGCACGAAAAAGATCAGGAAGAAAGCCAACTGATAGCTATGGGGCTGACTCCCCGGGAAAGTGAGATTGCCAGCCTGGTCATGAAGCAGTATTCGACGGAAGATATCAGCCGTCATCTGGTCATCAGCCAGTGTACAACAAAAAAACATCTGCACAATATTTTTGCCAAGCTGGGCGTCAGCAGCCGCCTGCAGCTTATGGAAGCCATACGGACGTGGGAACGGGCCCGGGAATAAGTACATAGGGAATCAGCCTCTGCACGGTAGATATCGTGCAGAGTTTTTTTATGAATACAGATGAGTCTATTTTGACCAAATGTCTGTTCTTCACATCCAACAGATTGTCCAATATCCTGTGCAAGGAATTCTATTTTTGCACAGGAGCACAAAAGCCTGTCTATAAGCAGCTGACCGGCACACCTAAAGCCTCTTTCTGCATTGAAAACAAGTTTTCTCCCGTCATGTCCTTCAACGGGGATGTGGTTTTTGAGGAAAATATGGAATACAAGGAAAGAGCCTTCCAAATCCTGCCCATGCTGAAAAAGATGTATCAGGAGCCGACTAATCCGTTGTTCAAGGTGTTTCACATCAATATCAAGAAGATACGGACGTTCAGCTATGCTGAAGGGCCGAAAGAGTATAGTTTGGAATGAGCTGTTTTTTAGGCAAGATAAGTTTTTAACATCCGTTGAACAGCCATTTCCAGCTTCATCTTGCCCTCGCTGAGACACCACTCGAAG
>NZ_DGXL01000033.1:0-62655 GCF_002395615.1 Megasphaera sp. UBA4233
CTATAGACGGGGGTACGTTCACTAGACAAAATAAGGTTTCATCGAAATATACCGTCCCCATACTAAACAGACAAGGCTTATCGCATGAAACAGTTGCTATCATGCGGTAAGCCTCGTTTGCTTTTCCCGGTTACCGGCTGAAGAACAGGGTCATCAGTTTTTGCAGGGCTTCCTGGTCTGCTGCTCCCATGGTTTCCCGGGCAGAGTGCATGGCCAAAAGTGGCAGTCCGATGTCCATGGTGCGCATGGGCATGTTGGCCGACAGGAGAGATCCCAGGGTAGAGCCGCCGCGCATGTCCGAGCGGTTCAGGAAAAACTGACAGGGGATATCTTGGCTTTCGCAGAGGCTGCGGGCGATGGCAATCGCCTCGGCATCGCCCGCATAGGTCTGGCTGCAGGCTATTTTCAGGACCGGACCGCCGTTGAGGACGGGGAGGTTGGTGGGATCGGTTTTATCGGGATAGTTGGGGTGGTACGCGTGGGCGGCATCGAGGGAGAAGACGTATCCGCCGCTCATATCGGCCCATAATTCCGATTCCGTATATCCGAGTCCGGTGTATATCCGCTGCAGGATCTGAGGGCAGACGAGTGATGCGGCCCCCTGCTTGCTGCGGCTGCCGACTTCCTCATTGTCAAAGAGGGCGATGAGATTGATTCCATCCGTACTGGTGCCATGGATCAGGCCCATGAGGCAGGCATATACCGATGTCTGGTTATCCAGGCGGGAGGCGGAAATGAATTCATTATTCCGCCCCAAGAGACAAGGCGGTTCTGTCGGATACACCGTCAATTCGTACGACAGGATATCGGCTGCCTGCAGGGAAAATTCGTCTGCCAGAAATTGCAGGAAAACGGACCGGTCATCGCCGGAAGAATCCCGGTCAGTCAGGGTGAACAAGGGGAGCATGTCTTTCTGGGGATTCAGTTTTTCCCCTTCATTTACCGTGGGATTCATATGGATTGCCAGGTGAGGAATCGTAAGGAGAGGGCGGCGGGCATCGACATAGCGCACATCCGGATGATAGGCGTCGTCACTGCGGAGCACGATTTTACCGGCCAGAGACAGCGGGCGGTCCAGCCAGGTGTTTCGGATCATGCCGCCATATACTTCGACATTGAGTTTCCCGTACTGCTGTGTCTGAATCGCCGCATGGGGCTTGATGCGCAGACAGGGGAAATCCGTATGGGCCGTGGCGATGTGCAGGTGACTACGCGGCTTCCTGCCGATGCGGAATGCCAGGAGCGTCGAACCGAATACGCGGGTATAGTATGCCTTTCCCGGCGTCAGTGACCACGTATGAGATAAGGAAAGAGGCGTAAATCCTTTTTCTTCCAGCAGGGAAATACCTGCTTTAACCGAGTGGAAGGGGGATACGGCCTTTTCCAGAAAATCAAATAATCCTGCTTGTACACGATTCATAGAACAAACCTCCGTTTCTTAACTATCTCAGATACCCTCGCCGGGGTGGGTCCCCGGCAGCCAGTTTTGGATGGTGAGGCATTCCCGGATGATGTGGGTCATGGATGGCGTGAGAAATTTATCTTTATGGTAGACGATTTGGAAGATACGCTGAAATGAAAGGCCCGGCAGGGGAAGTTCACATAGAAGTCCCTCTTCGATTTCCCGTTGTACCAGGCGGCGCGAGAGAAAGGCTGTCCCCAGATTGGCTATGACGGCTTTTTTGATGGCTTCGGAATTATTGTAGACGCCGCAGACATGATAGGGAATGGCGTGATCGTCCATGATGCGGGCAAACAATTCCCGCGTGCCGCTGCCAGACTCTCTCAGAAATACAGGGATATGGTCCAGATCGTGGCACTGGCGGATTTCCTTCCGGCTCCAGGGATTTTGAGGAGCGGCAATGGCCGTCAGTTCGTCTGTCAGGAATGGAAGGGCCGTGAGGTAAGGAGATGTCAGGCGGCCTTCGATGAGAGCCAGGTCCAGTTTATCTTCCATAAGCCGTTGTTCCAGTTCTTTGGTGTTGTGGATTTCTGAGAGGATTTCCTGCCCGGGCAGCCGTACGTGTTCGTGCTGCAGTAATTCGACCAACAGGACTTCCCCTATGGTAATGCTGGCACCCAGACGTATGGGAATCTGATTTTGCAGGGATTTCATCCCCGTTTCTGCTTTTTCGATGAGGGATGTAATCTGGTAGGCATATTGCAAGAGGTGCTGGCCGGCAGCAGTCACGAAGATACGCCGGCCCAGACGATGGAACAGCAACAGCCCATAGTGATCTTCAAGTTCATGGATGGCCTGGGTAATGGATGACTGGCTGATGTGCAGCTGCCGGGCAGCGTGGGTCATATTCATGGTTTCGCAGACGGCGATAAATATTTGTAAGTGGCGGATAGTCATGAGATTACCTCTGTTAGTATAAGTATTTACTTATGGTATATATTATATATCGGTATTTTCCATATGAAAAGAGGCGCGGTATACTTATTCCATCGCAACGAGAAATAGAGGAGTGGACAAAAATGAGTAACATGAAATTTGTGGAATGGCATCGTGCCTCTGTCGGGGTCATCCTGACACTGGCTTGTTCCTTGGCAGGCTGGCAGCTGGCAAAGCTGCCGGGGTTTTCCCTGATTGGCCATCTTGTGCTGGCTCTGCTTTTGGGTATGGCGTTTCAGCTCTTCCGTACGCTGACCCTGACGGCCCGGGAAAGCACGGGATTCATTGCCAATAAATTTTTACGGGCCGGTATTATCCTGCTGGGATTCAAACTGAATCTGGTCATCCTGATGACGTCGGGGCTGCACAGTCTGGAAGCGGCTGTCGTCGTCGTTGCGGTGATGATCCTCATCAATTATGGCATGGCACGGTTATTCCGGGTCGATCATACGCTGGCACTTCTTACGGCCTGTGGATGCAGCATCTGCGGGGCTGCTGCCGTCATGGGTATATCGGGGACGGTAAAAGCCAAAGCCAGCCAGTCTGTCCTGGCCGTAGCTGTCGTGGCCGTACTGGGAACGGTATTTACCCTGATCGAAGTCGGACTGCAGCCGCTGCTGGGATTTACGGACAGCCAGTTCGGTGTCATGGCCGGCCTCAGCCTTCATGAAATCGCCCATGCCGTGGCTGCCGGCGGCAGTGCAGGGCCGGTAGGAACGGATAGTGCCATCATCGCCAAGCTTTCCCGTGTCCTGTTGCTGGCCCCGGTCGCCATTATCGTGGGGATTCTCGAAGCCTGGCGCAACCGGCGGAACGACGATAGCAAGCAGGACATGAAAATCCCCATTCCCTGGTTCATGGGAGGGTTCATACTGGCCAGTGCCATCGGTTCGTATGTGCCGGCTGTTGAAATACTGGTCCCGTATTTTGTACAGGCGGCCTATGTCATTCTGGGAATGGCTATGGCGGCATTAGGCCTGAATGTCAATTTCAGCGTCATTGCCAAAGAAGGGGTCCGTCCCATGGCGGGAGCCTTTTTGTGCTCCTTTATCATACTGGGGCTGGGCTGGTTCATTGCCTCCCATTATTTTATCTAAATATATGCTTCATAAATATAAAGAGACTGCCTATTGTGATGATCCATTGCGTCAGATTACTGAATCTGCCGCAGAATCATACAGGGGCAGTCTTTTTTGTATATCCGTCTGTATCAGCTGAAAAATTCGATGATCTTGTGAATAGCCAGGGCCATGTGATTCGGGTTCTGGAAGGGGTGGTTGGCGCCTTCCACGGGGATGAATTCGATTACGTTGTTTTCGGCGAACCGCTGGGATGCTTCTATAGGGACCATTTCGTCCTTTGTCCCGTGGATGACGATCATGTCGTCGGCATAGTCGAAATACTCCTGCTTCATAATATCGAAATCCCGGAGCGAATCGAGGAAGTGCTGGTCGATTTTCATCTTCCGCTCAAACCCGATCTGGATTTCCTTTCCTTTGTTGAGTTTAGTCTTATCTGCTTCGGGAATAAAATCGCACATAGTCTGATACATATTGACGGCCGGGCAGCGCAGGGCTATTTTTTTAAAAGGATTTCCCCGTTCAATCAGGTAGCGGAGCGTGACGTAGCCACCGAAACTGGTGGAGTAGATGTAAAGCGTTTCCGCCTGAAGTTCTTCACGGGCGTACTGTATGACCAGATCGAGATAGGTCATGCATTCTTCGATGGTCAGTTTTTTCCGGGCGTCCTCTCCATGGCAGGGCCAGTCAAAGGCGAGGGCCGCATAGTCACTGTATTTCGATGCCAGATGTTCGCCAAAATGCTGTGTACCGGCCGTGTCTTTACTGCTTCCGAATCCATGGGTGACCAGGACGATATGAGAAAAGGTGCGGGCCGTTTTCTCATGGTCACTGAAAATCAGCCGGCAGCGGATACTATAGCCGTCTTTATTAATGTCAAATCGTTTTTCCATGACGTAATGCCTCTTTTAAGTGTTAAAATTTGTATTTGTTACGAAATAAGTATAGCAGAAATTGCCTGTTTAGAAAATATGCATGGTTTATAATTAAATGCTATGGACTGACTGCTGTACCTGTATCGCCACAGTGCCCCGGGTGTGGTACAATAACCTATAGGAGAGCTATGCTTTCCGATACAGTTGACTGATAAGTGAGGCGCTATGGTATGAAAACGATTACGACAGATGTATTGCAGCAGTTCCGCTCGGCTTATGAGGCCGATACGACAGCTCCGGTCCTACATGCGGCCCTTGCCAAAACCGATATGGCAGGCCTGTCTTATGTGCCCGGCGCGGCGGCACGGCTCAAAGGTGCTTTTTCTGTAGAAGTCAGGACGAGAGGCATTACGGCCCAGCAGAAATCAGGCCGCTGCTGGCTCTTTGCCGCCCTTAATATACTCAGAGAAATCGTGGCAGATACGTGTCACCTGAGTGAATTTGAATTGTCCCAGAATTACCTGTCCTTTTATGACAAACTGGAAAAGGCCAATAATTTCCTCCAGATGGTCATCGACCATGCCGATGAACCGCTCAAGGGACAGTGCATGCAGTATATCCTGCGCGGTATGAGCGATGGCGGATACTGGTGTGAAGCAGCAGACCTGATAAAAAAATACGGTGTCGTTCCCAAACAGGTGCAGCCAGAAACGTATCAGTCAGAACACACGGATCATTTTGTAGCTACAATCAATAAGCTTCTGCGCAAAGACGCTATGGAATTGCGGGAACTGGTCCTTACGGGCAAAGACCCGTATGCGCGGAAGATGGAAATGATGCGGGAAGTCTACAAAGCCGGATGCATTGCCTTCGGGCAGCCCGTTGAAACCTTTGATTTCGCCTACCGCGATGCTGACGGCACCTTCCATGAAGAACGAAACCTGACACCGCAGTCCTTCTATGAAAGATATGTCGGACTGGACCTGGACCAGTACGTGCCGGTCATCAATGAACCGACGGCAGATAAGCCGATGAATACTCCCATCCGGTTTCACGGAACGGAAAATATGGCAGACCGCGACATGACGGCTCTCAATATTCCCCAGGAAGAACTGGAAGAGTTGTGCATCAGGCAGTTAAAGGCCGGACAGGCCGTATGGTTTGCCTGTGATGCCGGCGCGGCCGGTGCGCGCAAAGAAGGCGTCTGGGACCCGGACAGCGTGCGCTATGAAGCGCTCCTTGGCGGCTTTTCTACGGCCATGCCCAAAGGAAAGAGACTGGAATATAGAAGCAGCTCCGCTACGCACGCGATGATCCTGACGGGAGTCCATTTCGATGAATCGGGCCGTCCGGACCGCTGGAAGATAGAAAATTCCTGGGGCAAGGACGTGGGAGACAAAGGCTATTTCGTCTGCTCCGAAGCGTATTTCAATGAATTCGTCTACGAAGCCGTCATACGCCGGGAACACTTCAGCCCGGCCCAGCTGGATATGCTGAAGAAAGAAGCCGTTGTCATCAATGCCTGGGATGAAGATGTGTAAGGGGGAATCTGACATGATAGACAGAGATATTCTGGTAAACCGTTTCATGAAATACGTGTCCTTTGATACCCAGTCCGATGAAGATAACGACACGGTCTGCCCGAGTACGAAGGGACAGACCGTACTGGCCCAGTATCTGGCTGATGAATTGAAACGGCTGGGACTTCGTGATGTGTCTCTCGATGAAAACGGCTATGTCATGGCGACGCTGCCGGCCAATGGGGTAGAGAAGGCGCCTGTAGTAGGCTTTATTTCCCATCTCGATACGAGTCCTGATGCCCCGGGAAGCCCCGTCCAGCCTCACATTGTCACGGCCTATGATGGCGGGGATATCGTCCTCAATCGGGAAGAACACATCATCCTGTCCCCGAAGGATTTCCCCCGGCTTCTGGCGTATAAGGGACAGGATATCATGGTGACCGACGGAAAGACTCTGCTCGGAGCTGATGACAAGGCCGGGATGACGGCGATTGTCACTGCGGCAGAATACCTGCTCCATCATCGGGAAATTCCGCACGGAACCGTCCGCATCGGGTTTACACCGGATGAAGAAACGGGGCGCAGTGCCCATCTCTTTGATGTGGCAAAATTCGCCGCTGATTTCGCCTATACCGTAGATGGCGGTGAACTCGGCGGGCTGGAATATGAAAATTTCAATGCTGCCAATCCAGTCATTACCCTGTATGGCCGCAGCGTTCATACGGGAGATGCCAAAGGAAAGATGATCAATGCCATTTCTCTTGCCTCAAAATGGCAGCAGATGCTCCCGGCAGGAGAAAAACCGGAATATACGGAAGGCCGGGACGGCTTTTTCCATGTCTATAAAATAAGCGGCGGAGTCGAACAATGCACCCTCCACATGCTCGTCCGCGACCACGACCGGGATCGCTTTGAAGCGCGGAAACAGTATCTCCGCAACATGGCCCGTTTTTTCAACGAAACATACGGCGATCATACGGTCGTCATCAAGGAACACGACGTGTATTACAACATGCTCGATGTCATACGCGACGGTCATATGGATGTAGTGGATCTGGCAAAGGACGCCATGAAGGCCGTCGGCATAACACCGGTCGTAGCGCCTATCCGGGGCGGTACGGACGGGGCCCAGCTTTCCTTCCGGGGACTGCCCTGTCCCAACCTCTTCACGGGCGGAGCCAATTTCCACGGGCGGTTTGAATACCTGCCACTGGATTCATTGAAAAAGTCCTGTGAAACGGTTATAGAAATCATCAAATTAGCGGCTGGTAAAGAGAAATAAAGATATAGAACGGTTATAGCAAAGGGGCTGCCTGATAGTGAGGCAGCCCCTTCGTTAGAATGAGGTAAAACTTTTGATAACACTGGCAGATATTGTAAATATACTTACCAGAGATTATCTTCTTCATTGAATTTCCAGTCATAGGGATCCGATATGACTTCCATGGCGGGAATTTTCTGGATATCAGGGATGCAGGCAACGGAGCATTCCAGTTCATTCAGGGAAATCGTATTTTTGATGCGGACCACTTTTGCCTGTGACGGGTCGGGCAGGAAGGAATGGGCAATAGCCATTTCAATGGCATCTTTATCGCTGTTGGCATATAGCGGCATAGCGCCCATGTGGAATGACTTCGCTGTGATGATATTTGTATAGGTCATGGCAAAATCGATTTTATTGACGAAGCGATAGCTGATGATATCGGCTACGCCGGCTCCGGTTGCATTGCCGTGGGCCTTTTCCGTAATATCGAGCAGGACGATTTTTTCGATATCCGGTGCCAGTTTGTGGAAACCTGCAAACTGGCTTTCCCGTTCCGTACGGCCCGTTACGTTGGGGTCCATGCCGGCGCCGCTGATTTCCTTGCCGACTTCATCGATGACCAGCACGTCGATACGGGGCAGCAAAAGGTGGGGCATTTCTGCCCGTGCCAGCTGCTGCAGGCGGGCATCTTCTTCAAATAAACGGGGAGTCGGGATGACTTCCAGGTGGCCGATATGGTCGGAGGGACTCTGGGTCAGCCCGACCGAGAAGAATACCCGTACTTTCTTCAGGAAGGCTTCCGATACGCGTTCCAGGTTTTCGCCGAAGTGATCGTAGCCCAAGGAATGAAATGCGCTGGCGCCGCGGTGTTTTCCCACGCCGATGCAGATCATTTTCAAGAGACCCGATTCATGGGGCGCTTTGAAATGGGTGTGCGGTTTGATTTTGTTGAACAGAATGATCCCGTCGGCTTCGTAGGCGGCTTTGTCGCAATAGACCGGCATGCCATCGGGAAGCTGATCTACCTGTACTGTTTCCATGGTAGAGATGACCGGTACGCCCAGGTACTCTTCGCAGATGCCGAACTGGGCCAGATGCTGTTTCTGTCCTTCTGCTGTCGCACCGGCATGACTGCCCATGGCCGGGAAAATAAAGGGGCTGGCTCCCCATTCCTGCAGCTGGCGGCACAAAAGGCGGAGCAGTTCTTTGTAATACGGTACGCCACGGCTGCCGGCCGTAATGCCGATACGCTGGCCTTTTACAGCCGGAGCCAGTTCGCCTTCATGGGCGGAGAGCTGCTTCTGTAGTTCGCCTACGGGATCGGTCAGGTATTCATCGGGAAAGGTCTGGCGGACGCGGACCATATGAGGAATCGTGATGCCATCAGTGAGCGATTTTTTGTCGAGTTTTGGGAATTTCATACATAGTACCTCCTTTGCCGGTATTCTCAGTAAGTGGGAACAAAGATGAAACCGGACGATGAATTCTTTACCTATAGTATACCACTGGTTCATAAAACTATGATTAAAAGGTATAGAATAGACACCTGGCTTGACAGAAATGCGTAGCAGAAGGTACGCGAAAAAGCTGTCCTGCAGGTTTGGGCAATGATCTGCAGGACAGCCTGTAACAGATTTCCTATATTTCCATTAATATATTATGATTCATCGAGAAGGCGAAGTTTGGTGTCGAGGCGGTCCAGTGCCTCCTGCATATGGCGCATCCGTTCGCTCAGACGCTGCTTTTCCTGCAGGAGGATTTTCCGGCGGGCAGACCGGGTATCACCATCCTGGCGGTATAATTTCAGATAGGCAGCCAGACCTTCAATTGAGACATCGGCGGCACGCATGCATTTGATGAACGCAATACTGGCACAATTTTCATCGGTATATTCACGGATGCCGTTTTTATTGCGCGGCACCTGGCTGATAAGGCCGATTCGTTCATAATATCGCAATGTATCAGGGGTCAGATTATACTTTTCACTGACTTCTTTGATCTTCAATGGTATCACCTCTTAGTCCGTATTATAAATGATGGAGTACAGTCTAAGTCAACAGGTCTTTTGACGGTATTTTACGCTATCTTACGCTTGCTTTGAACTTGTGCCTTTTCATAAAAATGCTCCCTTCCCGGTAAACAAGCTTGTATTGTGTCACTTGTCTACCGGGAAGAGAGCATATCATGAGCAGACTGACCGCCTGATGGGGCAGCTTTTTGCGAAATTGTATTTCTTAAAATAAATGCTTGAGCCAGAGCAGGGCGACGGCAGCACCGGAGCAGAGGACGGCAATGGCGATGATGATAGGGAAGCCCAAGGGGTCTTCGGCCCAGGGAACGGGAACGTTCATACCCCAGAGGCTGAAGATGATCGTCGGCACGGCCAGGATGATCGTAATCGAGGCGAGAAATTTCATGACAATGTTGAGATTGTTGGATATGATCGATGCAAAAGTATCGGACATGTTCATGAGGATGTTGGAGTACATTTCGACCATTTCGATAGCCTGTTTGTTTTCGATGATGACATCTTCCAGGAGGTCTTCGTCTTCTTCATACATCTTGAGCAGATGATGCAGGGCCGTGTTACGGCGCAGGCGCATGAGTTTTTCCATGACGATGCCGTTGCCTCGCAGGGCCGATGTGAAGTAAGTCAGTGATTTCTGTAATTCCAGCAGCAGGAAGAATTCTTTATTCTGCATGGAATGGCGCAGGTCTTTTTCGATGTCATCGGTCCGGTGGTTGATCTGCTGCAAATACCGCAGGAAGAGCGTCGCCGTGCGGTACAGAATCTGGAAGAGAAAGCGCGTTTTTTTGAATGTATAAAACAGGGGATATTTGTTTTCCGTGAAGGTGCGCATGACTTCCGTTTCCTGAATGCACAGGGTAATGATGAAGTCCGGCGTGATGAAGATGCCCAGCGGCAGTGTATCATAGCTGTCTGTTTCCAGGATGATAGGAATGTTGATGACGATGAAGATATAATTATCTTCCAGTTCCACGTGAGACCGTTCTTCCGTATCCAGGGAAGTCTTGAGGACGTCCGTCGGAATTTCCGTTACCATGGAAACGAGCTGGAGATCTTCTGAATCGGGGTTGACTACATGTATCCAGGAGCCTTTCTCAGCAGAGGCGAGAGAAATATTGTCTTCCAGATGGCCATTATTGTGTTTATAGACTTGAATCATGATGGCAGCCCCTTTCCCTTTGTATGTGTTGTAAGTCCAAACTACAATATAATCATAATTTACTCATTCGTCAAGAGAAAAGGCCATATTAAATGTAAGGATCCGGTAAAATCGCAGCTGCCTGCCTCTGGCAAGGTAATGGTGGCGGGGAATAGGGGAATTTGCTATAATAAAATGGCTTTATTTTCTATGATATGGGGGAATGGATTATGTTGGCTGTCATACTCAATGGTTGTATGACTTCTTTGGGAGCGCTTATTGGATTTTTTCTGAAACGGGGGATTCCCCAGCATTATACGCAGGCCATTTTCGGCGTCATTTCTCTGTGTGTCGCCGTCATGGGGATACAGGCTGCCGTAGCGACGCAGAATCTCATCCTCGTACTGGCCAGTATGATCGTAGGTACGCTGGTTGGGACGGCGCTGCATATAGAGGACCATATGAAGCAGTTCGGGGAATTTCTGAGAAAACGGCTCCGTGCAGGCAATGAATCGAATTTCGTCAAGGGATTTGTCACCTTGTCTTCCATGCAGGTCATCGGTGCCATGGCAATCCTGGGTCCGGTCCAGGCAGCTCTCGGTAATAATGAACTGTTGTATTTTAAGAGCGTCCTCGATTTTACGTCGGCTTTTATCTTTGCGACCATATACGGCCTGGGAATCGTGCCGGTGGGACTCGTCGTCCTGGTGTACCAGGGATTGTTCTACGTGCTGGCAACACTCTTTCTGCCGCTCATGACGGCCGATGTCATCCGGGAGCTCAATGCCGTAGGCGGCATCATGATCCTCGGGATAGCCCTCAACATGTTCGGCACGACAAAGTTGAAAATTGCTGATTTCCTCCCGGCCTTGTTCATACCGATGATTTATTATCATTTCATCGGCTGAGAAAAAACTGTAACAAATGGCATGATAGAGTCATTTGTTGCGGTTTTTTTATTACTCATTCTTTTCCACTCCTATATTGGTGTTTTCACATATCTATGGTATGATAGAATATGTTTATTACAGCAGAAAGACTATGGGTATGACGACAGACTCCTATCCATAGGGATATCTGGATGGGAAAGTTGGCAGCCTATGCAATTACTAAAGATGGAGCTGCGGGGATTTAAATCGTTCGCAGATAAGACAACACTGACATTTGATAAAGGCATCACGGCTATTGTCGGGCCGAACGGCAGCGGCAAGAGCAATATTTCCGATGCTATCCGCTGGGTCATGGGCGAACAGAACGTCCGCCAGCTGCGCGGCCAGAAGTCGGAAGATATTATCTTTTCCGGTACGGAAAAGCGGCGTCCCCAGGGTGCGGCCGAAGTATCTTTGTATTTCGACAACAGCGACCATCAGCTCGACGTCGAATTTACGGAAGTCGTCGTGACACGACGCATATTTCGTTCCGGTGAAAGTGAATTTTTCATTAATAAGCGGCCGTGCCGTCTCAAGGATATTCATCTCCTCTTTGCCGATACGGGCATCGGCCAGGATTCGATGGCCGTCATCGGCCAGAACCGGGTAGACCGCATCCTGAACAGCAAGCCGGAAGAACGGCGGATCATCTTCGAAGAAGTGGCTGGTATCAGCCGCTATAAAAGCCGCAAACAGGACGGGTTGCGCAAGATAGAAGAAACGGAACATAACCTCGAACGCATCCACGATATGATGAGTGTATTGGAAGACCAGCTGGAACCGATGAAAGAACAGGCACAGCGGCTGCAGACGTTCCGGGAACTGGACGGCGAACGGCTGGCCTATGAAGGTACGCTGGCCCTGCAGGAATTGCGCAACGCCGAACGACTTCTTTCCAAAGCGGAAAATAACCGCATCACGGCTCAGCAGGAACGGGATACAGTCACGGCAAAACTGGAACAGGCGGCAGCCCTGCGGAAGCAGCTGGTGACGCGCATGGAAAAAGAAAATTCGGCCCTGCAGCGCCTCGATGAAGAGACCCTGGCCGTCCACAATGAACTGGACAGCATGAAGAGCCGGCACGAAGCCTTTTCCAGCCGCCAGCAGGAACTGGCCGAATCGTTCCGCCAGGCCGGGCAGGATGTCCAGGCAGCGGAAAAAAAGGAAGGGCAGATCAAGGAACAAAAGGCCGCCTATACAAGTCAGCTGGAAGGGAAAAAACAGGAACGGGATGCAGCCCGTCAGGGCCTTTCCCTGACAGAGGAACTGTTCCGCCAGGCCGGGGAAAAAGCTTGCAAAACTGCCGATGCCCTGGCACAGGTGCAGACAGAGAGTGCCCGGAGGCAGCAGGATGTATTCGTCCTGACACGGGATATGGAAGATTTGCGCCGCCGCCTGGAAGAGAACCGCAGTCAGGCCGGCGGACTGGAACAGGCGAAGACGGATCAGGAACAGGCTGCATCCCGCATGGCCGGTGCCGTGCAACAGGTCAGGGATGATCTGGAACAGGCCAGACAGCAGTTCCAGTCTTCGTCGGCTCTTTGTAAGACGTGGGAAGCAAAGCATCAGGAGGCCAATGAGCAGCTCCGGAAGGCAGAACAGGTGTACCGCAGCCTGCAGGGAAAGACGGCGGCCCTTTCCCAGCGCATCCGCGTGCTGGAAAGCATGGAACAGGAACATGAAGGACTGGGCCGTGCCGTAAAAGCCGTATTACTGGCACAGCTTCCGTGGCGGCCGCGTATCTGTGGCGTCGTCGGCGAATTGTGTACCATACCGGCAGCTTACGCGACGGCCCTGGACATCGCCCTGGGCGGAGCATCCCAACACGTGGTGACCGACGATGAACGGACGGCCCGGCAGGCTATTTCCTATTTGAAAGAACGCCATGCCGGCCGGACGACCTTCCTGCCGCTGGATACGGTGCGGCCCCGCAGCCGGACCCGTGACGAAGAAGCGGCTTCTGCCATGGCAGGCATCATCGGCTTTGCCGACGATCTGATACAGTATGACGACAAGTACAAGCCTGTTTTTTCATCTCTCCTCCATAAGACGCTCGTAGCAGAAACGGCCGATGCCGCCTCTGCCGCAGCCCGGGCATACCAGCACCGGCTGCGTATCGTCTGTCTTGATGGGACATTGTTCAATGCCGGGGGCTCACTGACTGGCGGCAGCGTAAAAAACCGGGAAGGATCCCTCATCAGCCGGCGGGCGGCCCTGCAGGATTTGAAGCAGGAAGCGGCGGCAGCGGAGAAAAAGCTGCAGGAACTGGTCCAAAGGGGAAATGACCTGCGCCGCGCGGCCGGCGAAGCAGACAAGGCCGCATCCCGGCAGCAGCAGACCTGCCGGCAGGCCGATATGGAGCAGCAGAAACTACAGCTTAGCCTGCAGAGCATGGAACGGGAAGAACAACAGGCCCGGGAACGGGCCCGTGAGGCCGGACAGACCTTGCAGAAGCTGTATGCGGCCCGGTCGGACATCCAGGCAGAGCTGGTACAGAAAGAGGAAACGTACGCAGCCTGGATGGACGAAAAGCCGGCCGATACGAAAGTACTGGAAGAAGAACAGCAGCGGGCACAGGACGAACTGGAACAGTGCCGTCATGCCCTGACCGACCGGCAGGTAGCGCTGGCTACCCTGGAAGAACAGATCCGTCATCTGGAAGAGCAGATCCGCCAGCACGAAGAATTGTCCCGGCAGGCCGCCGATGCCTCGAAAGAAGCGGCAGACCGGCTGGCATCCATCGGGCGGCGTCAGGACGAAACGCGGCAGCTGCTGCAGGACCTGACAACGCATATCCGGGAAAAAGAAAAAGAAACGAAGGCCAAGGATGAGAAAAAAAAGGCCTTTTATGTTTCACGGGAAGCCGATTTTGAGAAGAGCCGGGAGCTGGAACAGCAGATAAACGACTTTAGGGACGAACAGGAACAGTGGAATCAGCGCGTCCATGCGGCAGAAGTGCAACAGGAAAAGTACCGTGGCGAGATTGAACGGGGAGAAGAACACCTGGCCCGGCAGGGACTGAGCCGGGAAGAGGCGATGAAACGGCGCCGCGAAGGCGCTCTCCGCGAATTGAATGAACGCGTATCGCGTTTGCGTCAGCAGATTGCCGGCCTGGGACAAATCAATCCCAATGCCGATACGGAATATCAGAACGCCGTAGATAAACGGGACTTTTACCATCGCCAGTGCGAAGACCTGCTGGAATCGCGGAAACGGCTGCAGATCGTCGTGGCAGAAATCGACCAGGCCATGTCCAGTCAGTTCAGCCAGGCTTTTGCTGAAATTGCCCGTCATTTCCAGCGCATATTCAGCCAGCTTTTCGGCGGGGGCACGGCCCATATTTCCCTGACCGGCAGCCAGGATGTTCTGCAGTCCGGCGTGTCCATCCTCATTCAGCCGCCAGGAAAGAAGCAGCAGCCACTGACGCTCCTTTCCGGCGGTGAACGGGCGCTGACCGTCATTGCCCTGCTGCTGGCATTCCTGGCCTACCATCCGGCACCATTCGTACTGTTTGACGAAGTTGATGCAGCCCTCGATGAAGCCAATGTCATCCGCATGGCCAGGTATATGAAGAATTATAGTGGCACGACCCAGTTCATCGTCATCACCCACCGGCGCAAGACGATGGAGGCAGCCAATACGCTCCAGGGCGTGACCATGGAAGAAAAAGGCGTATCCCGCCTGCTTACCGTTAAAGTAGACGATATGATAGAGAAAGGAAGTTAATTATGGGATTTTTTTCAAGATTACGCAAGGGATTGGAAAAAACGAAAGGCTCGCTCATTAAGAACATCGAGACCGTCGTACGCGGGTATGCCAAAATTGATGACGAGATGTACGATGATCTGGAAGCGGTCATGCTCACCGGCGATATAGGAGTGGAAACGACGGAATATCTTCTCGACCAGATCCGCAGCGGCGTAAAGAGCCGGGAAATCCAGAATGGCGATGATGTCATTCCTTACCTGGAAAAGTGCATCGTAGCCCTTCTGGAAGAAAATAACGACCCCGTACCGGATTGCACCGGTACGACCGATGTCATCTTTATCGTCGGCGTCAATGGCGTCGGCAAGACAACGACGATTGGCAAGCTGGCCAAATACTATACCCAGCAGGGCAAATCGGTCATGCTGGCCGCAGGCGACACCTTCCGGGCAGCGGCGGCAGAACAGCTCACTATCTGGGCGGACCGCACGGGCGTCCCTATCGTGAAGCATCAGGAAGGAGCCGATGCGGCGGCAGTCGTCTTCGATGCGACGGCGTCGGCCAAGGCTCATCATACGGATATCCTCCTCGTCGATACGGCCGGCCGTCTGCAGACGAAATCCAACCTCATGGAAGAATTGCGGAAAATGGCCCGCGTGGCCTCCCGCAATATCGAAGGGGCACCGCAGGAAACGCTGCTGGTCCTCGATGCGACGACCGGGCAGAATGCGGTCAGCCAGGCCAAGTTGTTCGGCGATGTCGTACCGCTTACGGGCGTCGTCCTGACCAAACTGGATGGCACGGCCAAGGGCGGTGTCATTTTATCGGTCAAACGGGAACTGGGCGTACCTGTGCGCTGGGTCGGCGTCGGTGAAGGCGTCGATGACCTGCGCCCCTTTGATGCGGCCCAGTTTGCCGATGCCCTCTTTGACCGCAATGTAGAAAAGAGAGAACAAGAAGAGGATTAATTCTGGAAGGGTGGGATTTTCATGTATGCAGGAAATATCAGGCAATGGGAGACGGAAGTACAGGCACTGCCGGAATGGCTGCGGCCCTGGATTAAAGAACTGGCCTCCCTTCATACGTCATTGCTCAAACCGGGACGGCATGAACTTCCGGGAGCGAATTTCTTCAATATCGATGAAGTCATGACGGAAAACGCGTCGGCACGTAAGATAGAAGCGCACCGGTCTTACATCGATATCCAGATGGTACTGGCCGGGAGAGAATACATCGGCTGGCAGCCTCTGTGCCGCTCGGGCAAGGTCGTAGAAGCACGGCCCGATGATGACATCTGGTTCTACGACGGTTCTTATGAAGATGATACGCAGGTCCTCATGACAACGGGTACCTTTGCTATCTTTCTTCCCGGCGACGGCCACCGCCCGTTGTGTGCTCCTCACGGGCTGTGCGGTCCCGTCCGTAAAATCATTATGAAAATCCATATCTGAGAGGACATATCATGAATGTATTACAGGAAGCGGGAGAGGCGCTGCAGCGGTTGCGGCAGAAACGCCCTCTCGTCCATCATATAACTAATGTCGTCACCATCAATGATTGTGCCAATGCGACTCTTGCCATAGGGGCATCACCGACCATGACCTGGGCTCCCGCTGAAGTAGGAGAATTGGCCGGAGCTGCTTCGTCGCTGGTCCTCAATATGGGAACGCTTCAGCCCTGGACGATAGATGCGATGGAACGGGCCGGTAAAGCGGCAGCAGAGAAGAATGTCCCCATCGTGCTGGATCCCGTAGGTGCCGGTGGTACGACGTACCGGACGCAGGGCGCACTGCAGCTGGCAGCACGGCTGCCCCTTACCGTTATCCGGGGCAATATGAGCGAAATGATGTGCCTCGCTGCAGGAAGAAGCGGAATCAATCCCGGCGTGGACAGCCATGACAGAGAAGTCATGACCATAGAAAAAGTCCGCCATCTGGCGCGGCTGCTGAAAACGACAGTGGCCATTACTGGCCCGGTTGATGCCGTATCCGATGGCCGGCGCAGCGTCCTCCTGGGAAATGGGACGCCTCTCCTGACCTATGTGACAGGAACGGGCTGTATGACGACATCGCTCATCGCGTCCTTTGCGGCCGTGTCCGGCCCGTTTACGGCGGCTGTAAGCGGCATCCTCTCCATGGGAATTGCCGGGGAAACAGCAGCCCGCCTGTCCCAGGGGCCGGGTACGTTTCACCTGCATCTTATCGATGCGTTATACCAGTTGCAAACAGAAACATATCTTACCTGTGGAAAGGTCCTGAATTACGATGAATAATCAGAATGTATACTTGAAGAAACTCACCTTTACAGCTATTTTTATTGCTCTCGGCGTTCTCCTGGCCCCTCTTGTATCGTTCCCGTTTGGGGGCGCCCGTGTATTTCCCCTGCAGCATTTGATTAATGTCCTCCTGGCCGTTCTGCTGGGATGGCGCTATTCGGTTGCCGGTGCTTTCTGTATTTCTTCTATCCGCATCGCCCTGGGAGTCGGCACCATTCTGGCTTATCCGGGCAGCATGATCGGCGCCTGCCTTTCGGGGATTCTGTATAAGAAGACCGGGTCCATCTGGGGCGCCGTCGTCGGGGAAATTTTTGGTACGGGCATACTGGGCGGACTGGTTGCCTACCCTCTGGCCGCCTTCATCCTCGATTCCAAAGCCGTTGCCCTCTGGTTTTTTGTCGTCGCCTTCCTGCCTAACACATTCATCGGTGCCATCTGCGGGGCTGTCTTCCTCAAAATCATTCCGCTGAAACGGATGGTTGAAGACATGCTGAAACGATAACAGAATAGATAGTTCTAAAACGAAACAAATTCCTGCGGGACTGTAGATTTTCATTGACTAATGCAGTCCCGTATATTAAACTATAAATTGGTACTGAGTTTTCTATTTGAGTTTTTTGATGATTTTTGAGACTTGTGTTGGTTTGAAGTGGAGGATGGATAGGGTGAGTGCATGAATATAGATATGCGTGAACAGATTTTACAGGCGGCGGTAGACGAATTGCGCCTGCATGGTCCGAATTTCCACATGGATGATCTGGCCCGCCGTCTCCGCATCAGCAAGAGAACCTTATATGAACATTTCTCGTCCAAGCAGGAAATGATTATAGAAGCGTTATATTCACTGATGGATGAGGTATATACCCGCCATGTGAAATTGCTGCAGGATCCGGATCTTACGGCAGAAGAGAAACTGGTGGAGTATTTTAATGTCAATGCCAGCGGCAAGGTATTTTCTATGCGTAAAGCCAAGGAGATTTTTACGAAAATGCCGGAAATCTGCGCCACCATGCAGACCTATTCCGAACGGGACTGGAAAGTACTGGAACAGATTTTTGAACAGGCCCAGGAAAACGATGAGTTTTATGATTTCGATAAGGAACTTCTGATTCATATGCTTCATTGTTCCGCCGATGGAATCTTATATTACATCGAAAAGAAAAACGAAGACTATTCTTTTCCAGAATATATGGAAAAGTGCATCCGCATTATTTTATATGGAATAAAAAAAGACAGGGGGCTTACATTGCATGATAAAGAAGGGTGATTTATTTAAACTGGGCGTAACGGCTCTGACTGTTGCGGCCTTATTGACAGGTTGCGGAGCCCAGCAGGGGGCGCAGAAAGGTGCTGTCGCCGTCAATACGTACAAGGTGCAGGCGGAAGATACGCCTGTCAAAGCAGAATACAGCGGCACCGTGACGGCAACGGATAAAGTTCCCGTACGGCCGAAGATTTCCGGCCGGGTAGTGGAAAAATATGTCCAGGGCGGTCAGGAAGTAACGGCCGGCCAGGCTTTGTTCCGTCTGGACAGCCGTACCTATGATGCGGCTCTGGCTCAGGCCAAGGCCAATCAAGCCCAGGCCGCGGCCAATCTGGCCAATCAGGAACTGAACCTGCGCCGTTATCAGACACTGGCCAGCCAGGATGCCGTTGCCCAGCAGATCGTCACCGATCAGGAAGCGGCTACGGCCCAGCAGCAGGCTGTCGTAGAAGCCAATGCCGCCCAAGTCGATGCCGCCCAGGACAACGTCGATGATACCATCGTCTATGCGCCGTTCTCGGGCAAGCTGAATGTCGATGATGTACCTATCGGTACCTTTGCGACGGCCGGTTCTACCGCACTGGTCACGATTTCCTCCACTAATCCCGTGTTTGTCGAATTTTCCATCAGCGAATCGGAATACCTGCAGATGACGAAACAGACCGGAGCCGGCAGCTGGGGCGATCACCTGCTCCTGCGCCTCAGCGACGGATCTACCTATCCTTATGAAGGCCGCGTCGTCCAGGTCAACCATGGCATGGATGGCAATTCCGGCTCGATTATCGTAAAGGCAGTATTCGACAATCCAGATAATTTGCTCATTCCCGGATTGTATGCGACGGTAGTTTCCGATACCCAGGTACAGCGGAATGCTTTGGCTGTACCGCAGCGTGCCGTACAGCAGACATTGGGTAAATATTACATTTCCATCATCGACAGCGACGGAAAGGCTCAGACGAAAGAAGTTACGCCGGGGCAGAAAGTCGGAAAATTCTGGATTATCACCGACGGTCTGTCTGACGGGGATACAGTCATCGTCGACGGGTATCAGAAAGCCAAAGGAGCAACGCTGGATCAGCATCTGCTGACAAAGACGGATATTGAAAGCAGTTCTGATACGACGACGGATAGTACATCCAAATAGGAGGCAGCACAGTGATATCTAAGTTTTTTATAGACAGGCCTATTTTTGCCATCGTCATTTCGCTGGTCATCTCCATTCTGGGGCTGTTGTCTCTGCTGACATTGCCGATAGCAAAATATCCAAAAGTAACGCCGCCGCAGATCAGTGTATCGGCGACATATGTCGGGGCCAACTCGGAAGTCATCGGGACGACCGTAGCCAGCGTCATCGAACGTCAGATGACCGGTGTTGACGGGCTTGATTATATTTCCAGCTCCAGTAACGATGATGGCCGGTATTCCATGACGGCCCAGTTTAAAACGGGCACGAATGATGATATGGACATGGTCAATACCCAGAACCGTATCAGTCAGATTCAGTCCACCCTGCCGTCGGAAGTAACGCAGACGGGGGTAACTGTACAGAAGTCAACGAGTTCGACCGCTATGGTTTTTGCGCTCGTATCTCCTAGTGGCACGTATGATGCAACGTTTTTGAAAAACTATGCGACCCAGTACTTCATGGATGAATTAAAATCCGTGTCTGGTGTCGGTAACGTACAGGAATTCGGATCGGACTATGCCATGCGTATCTGGCTCAATCCGATGAAAATGAGCATTTTAAAAGTAACGCCGACCGAAGTCATGGCGGCGATTAAATCGCAGAATACGCAGGCTGCTGTCGGTACAGTAGGGTCACAGCCTACGCCAGATAGCCAGACGTATCAGTACAGTATGCGTACAGACGGCCGCCTTCAGACAGCGGAACAGTTTAAGAATATTATTGTCCGCACTAACAGTGACGGATCTATGATCCGCATAGGCGACATTGCCAGTGTCAATCTTGGCAATAAAGATTATAATGTCACCAGCTCTTATAATGGCCAGAATTCGGCAGGGTTCATGGTCAGCCTGACATCCGATGCCAACGCCATGCAGACTGTCGATGGTGTACGAAAAGTATTGGAAAAGGCAAAGCAGTCTTTCCCGAATGACATGGATTACAGTGTAGTCTATGATAGTACACAGTTTGTACGGGCCTCTATTAAAGAAGTTATTGAAACGTTCGTGGAAGCGCTGCTTCTCGTTGCGTTCATCGTATATCTGTTCCTTCAGAGCGGCCGCTCGACGCTCATTCCGCTCATTGCCGTGCCGGTATCTCTGCTGGGGACCTTTGCCAGCTTCAAAGTGCTCGATTTCTCCATCAACACACTGACCCTGTTTGCCATGGTCCTGGCTATCGGCCTGCTCGTCGATGATGCCATCGTCGTCATCGAAGCCGTCGAATACGAAATCAAGTATAATGCCAAGGGGCCACGGGAGGCGACGATCATCGCCATGCGCAATGTACAGAACCCGGTTATCGGCGTTGCCTGTGTACTGGCATCGGTATTCATACCGGTCGGTTTCCTGAGCGGCATGAGTGGTATTTTGTACCGGCAGTTCGCCTTTACCATCGCCATTTCCGTCGCCATTTCGGCCTTCGTCGCCCTGACGCTGACGCCGGCCATGTGCGCTTCTATCCTGAATATACACAAGCCCAATGACAACCCGAAGGGCATTTATAAGTTCTTCCAGAAATTCAACCTGGCCTTTGACCGCCTCATCGACTGGTATGGCATCCGCCTGGCTCATCTCCAGCTCCATCTGAAATGGGTCGTGGCGTTCCTTCTTCTCCTTTGCTGCCTGACTGGGGTTGTTTTCAGGGTTATGCCTACGGGATTTGTTCCTTCTGAAGATAATGGGTTCGTCATGGTTAACGCCACACTCCCGGAAGGGACATCGCAGGTAGAAACCAAGAAATTGACGACAAAGATGACACAATGGCTTCAAAGTCAGCCGGCTGTCAAGGGCGTCATGAACGTTACCGGTTTCAGTATCCTGGCTGGTGGTGCCAAACCGAATGGTATGACTATTTTCCTGGGTATGGATGACTGGTCGCAGCGTAAGACGAAAGATTTGTCTGTCGATGCGCTGGTAGGTAAAACGATGATGTTTGGCAACCAGATTCCTCAGGCACAGGTCATGGCCTTGAATCCGCCTCCTATTGATGGCATGGGTACATCGTCCGGCTTCAGCATTGTCATTGAAGACCGTGGTGGTCATGGCACATCGGATTTGAATGCGACGACGCAGAAATTTATCGCCGCTGCCCGTCAGCGTCCGGAAATCGGTTCTGTCTATACGGCCTTTGCTGCCGATACTCCGGGCTATCAGCTGGATATTGACCGCGACAAGGTAGCACGGGAAGGAGTATCGCTGAGTGATTTGTATACGACGCTGCAATCCTTCTATGGTTCCTATCAGGTCAATGATTTCACCATTTTTGGCCGTAACTTTAAAGTCGTCATTCAGGCGGCGCCGGAGTTCCGCCAGTCTATTGATGCCAATAAACATCTCTATGTCAAGAACAGCAGTGGAGAGCTCATACCGGTATCTAATTTTGTCCGGCCCAAGCCTATCGGTTCTGCTTCTATTATCAACCGCTTCAATGATTATCCTTCCATTACTGTTCAGGGGGCACCGGCCAATGGCTACAGTTCTGGTGATGCCCTGAATGCATTGAAAGAAATCGCCCAGGATACGCTCGGTGAAGGTTATGCCTACGAATGGAGCGGCATGAGCCGTGAAGAAATCGAAGCAGGAAATAAGACCGTTTATGTATTCAGTCTGGCTATCCTCTTCGTATTCCTGGTACTGGCTGCCTTGTACGAAAGCTGGAAGGTACCTTTTGCTGTATTGTTCAGTGTGCCGGCCGGCCTGTTCGGGGCTTCTGCATTTGCCTATCTGTTCAATCAGCAGAATAATATTTACTTCCAGATTGGTATCCTCGCCGTTATCGGCCTGGCTGCCAAGAACGCCATCCTGATTATCGAATACGCGAAAGTCCGTGTCGATGAACGGGGTATGGATCCCGCATCGGCAGCAATCGAAGCGGCCAAGATCCGTCTCCGCCCGATTATCATGACATCCCTGGCCTTCGTCGTAGGTTCTATCCCCCTGGCCATCGCCACTGGGGCGGGCGCCGCATCACGTGTTACGATGGGCATTACTGTCGTCTTTGGTACATCCGTTGCAACTATCTTCGGTGTATTCCTCATTCCTATGCTGTTCATCATCGTAGAAAACATCGGACATCGTTCGAAAAAGAAGAATCAGGGTGTACAGCGGATACAGGATGTATGATTCCGTGAAGGTTCACTGACACCATGTAAAAAAGGAGCTGTCCCATGAAGACAGCTCCTTTTTAAGTTTTAAGTTTATAGTTTGCAGATATTGCCTGAACATTTAAAAATTCTAAAAACTACAGACTGCTATAAAATATAAAGAGCAAGGGACTGTCTCATGAAGGCTTATGTCATCATGAGACAGTCCCTTGTTTTGTACCGGTTTAGTTACTGGTTCAGCAACGTTTGTTTCAGTTCTTCATATCGTGTCGTGTAATACGGTTTCAGCTGGGCTTCCCGCAGGTCGTAGCCAAAGGAGCGTCGGCTGATGGAAAGGACGGGCGGGCTCTGGATCCGTTTTGCCACGGCAAAGCCCGACAGGAGGCGCCACCACCGTTCCAGGTCGTCGATAAAGGCTTTGGCCGTGGGGAAGACATCCCGGACGTTGACGGAGCAGCCAATCTGCTTTTCCAGTGTCCCTTCGGCATACCAGGTGAGGATGGTTTCCGGTGTGACCCGCTGCCACCGTTCGACCATGGCGCGGAACAGGTAATCGTGATAGGGATAGACGATGGGGTCCCCCTGGCCTTTGGTGATGTCCTGGCTGGCCGATAATTCCGCACTGGGAACGATATCGATACTGCCCTGGGGAACGACTTCCCGCTGGAATACGACATCGTTCAGATACCGGGCGAGTGCATAAACCTGATGTTTCCATAAATCGGCTGTTGCGGCCAGGAAACCGGCATGGTCGCCATAGAGTGTCGCATAGCCGACAGATGATTCGGCTTTATTGGCGTTGCACGTAAAGACACCGCCGAAAGCCGCCGCTGCCGCCGCCAGGATACGGCTGGAACGGTCCCGGGCCTGGATATTTTCTTCGATGAAACTGGTGAGTGCCAGATGGCCTTTTTCTTCGCCATTCTGCAGGAGTGGTGCTTCCCGGAATTGTTTCCGCGTCAGTTCCAGACTGTCCTGGACGGGTATGACTGTGTAGTAGCAGCCGATATGATCTGCCAGCTGCTGTGCCAGGTCTTTGGTCATAGACGAGTTGTAGACACTGGGCATGTTGACGAGGAGAATATTTTCTTTGGGGAGAATGGAAGCGTATAAGGCGGCATTGACTGCCGAATCGATGCCACCGGAGACGCCGAGTACGACCTTGCTGAGGCCGGCATTTTCCATGAAAGACCGGATGCCGTACTGAAGGCTGTGACAGATGTCGGCCACTTCTTCTTCCTGAGGGTTCTGCTTCTGCGGGCTGACGAACGTATGAGACGTTTCGTCGAAATCGAGAATTGCCAGTTCTTCATGAAAGAGGGGGCATTCATAATGGAGGGATCCGTCTTTGCCATAGGCCCCGCTGGCCCCGTCGAAGGTATAGATATTTTTGCCGTTATTCTGGATGCCCGTGCAATTGACATACAGGGCCGGTACGTTGAACTGGCCGATGGATTTGCCGAACAGACGGTGACGGCGCTGGGTCTTGCCGAGGGTAAAAGGAGAATTAGAAATATTGATGAATACATCCAGAGGATAGTTGTCGTGGAGATACTGCATGGGTTTGAAGGGGTAGTTATCATCCCAGCTGTCTTCACAGATGAGCGGACCGACCCGGAGCGTCTGACCGCCGGAGAAGGTCAGGGTAATCGGTGAAATCAAATCTTCCGGGAAGAGGTGCCGTTCCTGGGACACCTGCAGTAGTGAGGTAAAATACCGGGTGTCGCTGAACTCGCGGTAATTAGGCATCAGTGTCTTGATGTAGTAAGGATAGGGGGACCGTTCCGGACCGATGAATTGGCCATTCTGCGCTACAAACAATGCGTTATATTTACGCTGCCGTCCATCGGGATTGAGACGGGTTTCATCGCAGGCGACATTGCCGAAGAAAATGGTGATCCTATCGGACAGGGCACGGATCCGTTCCCCGAAGCGGACACATTCCCGGATATAATCCGGCTGGTCCCAAATATCTCCGATGAGATATCCCGGAATCGACAATTCCGGAAATACGATGATGTGGCAGTGCTGCTCTTTTGCCTGGGATATGCAGCGTTCCATAGACTGTACGTTCCGTCGCGGGTCACCGGGATGGACGTTCAGCTGGGCGAGTGCTATTTTCAGCATGAGATAAACCTCCCTGGTACATGGGTTAGATTTCAATTACCTATTATAGTACCATATTTTACCGGTAAATGCATCTCATGCATATACAAAAAAAGAGCCGCTCTATGAGGGCTCTTGGATGGTACAGGTCATGAGAAATCAGAAGAAACGGCCAAAAAACGGCAGCCGCTGGGCGTCGGCACGGGTGACGCCGCCCGATACGGCCATGAGGCCGATGTAGATGGCAGATCCGACGACGGTCGTGGCCGCAAGGCTGAGGAACAGACCGATATGCCCGATGGCACCGTAGAGAAAATACATGGCAACGCCCATGATAGCGGCGCAGACGACGTTGCGCACGACTGTTTTCACATCGATGATATAACCGGTCTTGCGATAGATGAAGACCAGATTCAGGGCAGCGGCTACGCCGATATCGGCGACGGTAGCGTAAGAAGCACCGGTGATGCCCAGAGCCGGAATGGCAACTAGGAACCAGTTGCAGGCCACTTTGACCAGGCAGGCGACTCCCATATTGATAACCGGGATTTTTGGCTTTTTGAGGCCCTGCAGGATGGCCGTCGTAATCTGATGAAGCCCCAGAAAACAAATGGCGATGGCAACGGCCCTGGTAGCGTCGGTCGCGGCCGGAGCATTGTAGATAAAGGTAACGACCGGTTCGGCCAGCACGTAGAGCATGACCGAAAAGGGGATGGTGACCAGGAGGGCGATGCGCATGGCGCCAGACGTTTTATTGTAAATTTCCTTCGTATCGCCGAGAGTGAAGCTGTGGCTGATGGCCGGTACGAGACTCATGGCCATGGCCGCCGTGAGAATCGTAGCCAGATTGATGAGCGGTACGGACATGCCCGTGAGGTACCCGAATAATTCCGTTGCCTGATGGGTCGGGTATCCGGCTACTTCCAGACGGCGCGGTACGATTAAAAGGTCCAGGTTGGAGACGACCGGGAGCATGATGCTGGCCAGGGAAATGGGAACGGCCAGGACGATGAGCCGCTTCAGGATGTGGCGGATGCTTTCTTTGGGAAAGACGGGGCCGTCTGTTGGCAGATGGCGCTTCAGTTTATGATAGTAGTAGATAAGCACCAGCCAGGCAGCTACCCCGCCGGCACCGGCACCGAGACTGGCACCGCCGGCGGCATAATCGAGCCCGTAGGGAAGCAGCAGTGCGGCAAAACCGAGCATGACTACGACGCGGACAAGCTGTTCGACAATCTGCGATAATGCCGTCGGCGTCATCTGCTGCCAGCCCTGGAGATATCCGCGGTAGCCGGCAATGATGGTCGTAAAGAAGATGGCCGGAGCCAGGGCGATGAGTGAATAATAGGCACGGCTTTCACGGATGATGTGATAATCGATGAGGAACCGCGAGCCGAAGAAGACGAGGACGCTGAGAAACAGAGCCGTCGAACAGAGCATAGTCAGGGAAACGCGGAAGATGCGCTGGGCGCCGTTATAGTCCTCACGGGCCGCTTTTTCGGCGGTGATGATGGAAATGGCGATGGGGATTCCGGCACTGGATATTTCCAGTGCGAGCAGATAAATAGGGAATGCCATCTGGTAAATACCGATACCTTCGCCCCCAAGGATACGGGAAAGGATGATCCAGTTGATACTGCCGATCGCCTTGACGACAAAACCGGAAAGGGTCAGGATCAGCGTACCTGATACGAATTTATTGGCCATTATGAAACCTCTTTTTGCAGGAAATGATGGAAAAAATCTATAACAAACAACTCATTTTATCATATTGTCAGAGAAAAAGATAGAGAAAGGGGGAAAGCTGTCTTTATTCAGCGAGGTATGCTATACTATACAGATATCAAGGGAGGGACATATCTTGCGTATTGTAATAATCGGAGCCGGTAAGCTGGGGTACAGTATTGCCGAGCTGTTATCTAATGAACAATATGACGTCGTCGTCGTCGATCAGAATGAAGAACGGCTGGAAGCTGTCAAAAACAATCTCGACGTGCTGACAATCCTGGCCAATGGCGCCAGCCCTATTACCATGAACGATCCGGATATCCGCAATTCGGACATTCTCGTCGCCGTAACGGCCATCGATGAAGTCAACATGGTTTCCTGTATTCTCGCAAAAAAACACGGCATACGCTATACGGCCGCCCGCATCCGTGATATGCAGTTCATGTCGGAAGCCCAGGATTATCTGAAAGAAAATTTTGATATCGATCTCATGCTGAACCCGGAATTGATTACGGCCCGTGAAATCGACCGCATCCTCATGATGCCGGCCGCTCTCGATGTCGAAGACTTTGCCAATGGCAAGGTCCGGCTCTTTGAAACGAAGGTGCGCCGTCATTCCCACCTGGCCAATGTGCCCCTGAAAGATCTGCAGATGCCCAAGTCCATCCTGGCGGGGATGATATTCCGCGATCACCGCATGATTATCCCTCATGGCGATGACTGCCTCCTGCCTCACGACAATGCCTATTTTATCGGGGACCCCAAGGCCATTGAAAAATTCAGTGAAAATTTCATTCCCAGCGGCACGAAGAAAGTCGAACGGGCTATGATCATCGGTGCCGGACGGACGGGCCGTTTCCTGGCTCCCATGATGGATAAACAGGGTGTCCGGGTCAAGGTCATCGAACAGGACCGGGAACGGTGCCGCATGGTGGCAGATAAGCTGGACGAAGGAATTGCCATCTGCGGGGATGGCACGGATATCGACCTGCTCATCCAGGAAGGCGTTGCCGATGCCGATGTAGTCATCTGCGTGACTGACGATGACAAACTAAATCTCATGCTGGCCCTCATTGCCAAGCATTTTGGCGCCAAAAAGACGATTGTCCGCGTGGCCCGCATCGAATACGTCGATCTCATGCAGAAAGTCGGCGTCGATATTGTCCTTTCGGCGCGGCTCCTGTCCGCCAGTGAAGTACTGGCTTTTGCCCGCCGCGGCGGCGTCGTGTCCGTCTCTCTTCTGGAAGGGGCCAAGGCGGAAGCCGTAGAAGTCATCGTCCAGGAAGGTGCGCCTGTAGCAGGACAGCGCCTGATGGATGTCCGGCTGCCACGGGAGTGTCTGGTCTGTGCCTACGTTCGTGACGGACAGGCTCATATACCAGATGGCAGTTCAATACTGCAGGCGGGCGACCGGACGATTTTGTTCATCCAGACAGAACATTCGAAAAAAGTCATGAAATATTTTAAAGGCAGGGACTGAGTATGAATATGCGGCTTTATCTGTTTCTTCTGGGACGGATAGCCTTATTGAATGCTGCCGTCCTGGGACTGCCGCTCGGCTGTGCCCTGTATTGGGGAGAAGATACGGTGCTGGCTTTTGCCGGACCCCTGGCGGTGACGCTCGTGCTGGGACTGCTGCTAAAAACAGCAGGGAAGCAGCATAAAAAACAGCTCGGTGTGGCTGAAGGCGCATGGTATCTGCTGTCCATCTGGTTCCTGCTGGGGCTGATCGGCATGATGCCGTACGTATGGACAGGAATGCTCACGCCGGCCGATGCGTTTTTTGAAAGCGTTTCCGCCTATACGACGACAGGTATTTCCCTTCTGGCGGCTGGACAGGCAGAAGCCCATTCCCTCCTGTTCTGGCACAGTCTCATGGAATGGATGGGCGGCCTGAATTTCATCATCATGCTGGTCACGGTAGTACCCCAGGTCAGCGGCTGTTTCGGCGTGACCTTGTCGGCTCATCAGAGCATCGCCTTCAGCCCGATGATCAGCCGTATGCGAAATGCGGCGCTGCAGACCGGTAAAATATATGCCGGGATCACCATCATTTCTGCGCTGCTGTATCTGGCGGCTGGGATGAATGTGTTCGAAGCCATCAACCAGGCTATGACCACGGCTTCGACAAGCGGCGGTACGACATCGCTTGATTTCGCCGGCTATGACAATTCGTTCCTGGAAATAGCGGCTATGATATCGATGATCCTGGCCAGCTGCAACTTTCTCCTCATCTGGAGGGCTCTGTCCCGGCGGGAGTTGCGGTCTCTCTTTTCGGATACGGAATTGCGGACGTTCCTGGCCATCGTGGGCGCCGTCAGTGCGCTCATCGTCTTTCATCTCTGGCGCAGCGGTGTTTACGATTTCTGGCAAAGTCTTCGCTACGGAACCTTTGCCGTCGTTTCCTTTCTGAGCACGACCGGCTATGCGTCGGCCCAGTTTTCCCTCTGGCCCGGATTTGACCGCTATGTCTTATTCCTCCTCGTCTTTGCCGGCGGCTGTATCGGTTCGGCTACGGGGGGATTGCGCATCATGCGTATCATCGTCCTGTTCCGCATGGCAGCCCGGGAAATGCGCCGCACTCTTCATCCTCAGATGGTCGTCAGCCTGAAGATAGACGGTGTTTCTGTTTCCATGAAAATCATCAGCCGGGTCCTGAGCTTTTTCTTCCTGTATATGGGAGTGTTCTTTTTTTCCATGCTGGTCATTTCCCTGTCGGGCATCCCTCTGTTACAGTCCATGGGAGTAGCGGCCGGATGCCTGTCCAGTGTCGGATCGACAGCCGAGCTCTACGGACTGGCTTCGTATGCATCGCTCCCGGTGTGGACGAAGTTATATTGTACCTTTGTCATGATTCTGGGACGCATAGAAATCTTTTCTTTCCTCATCGTATTGCAGACCATAGCAGCCCGGTTTCACAGCAAATGGTAATTTTCCATCTTGAGAGAGAAGTGTGCGAATTATGAATATGCGCGTTGTCCTGTATTTCTTAGGACGTATTTCCATGGCGCTGGGCCTGGCACTGGGACTGACGGCCGCTCTGTCCGTCGTCTGTGGCGACGCCGGTTTTGCGGCGCTGGCCGGAGCCGCTCTGGTCAGTTTGGCTGCCGGTATGATACTGCAGCATGAAAAGCCGTCGGCGGTTGATAACCTGAGCGTCCGGGAAGGGATTGCCATCACCAGTCTCAGCTGGATCCTCGTCACCTTTCTGGGAATGCTGCCCTATGTGTTCGGAGGCTATCTGGATATCCTGGATGGCATACTGGAATGTATTTCCGGCCTGTCCGGCACAGGGGCGACGGTCCTTACGGATATAGAAATACTGCCTCAGAGTATACTCGTCTGGCGCAGTTTGACCCACTGGCTGGGAGGACTGGGCATCATCGTCATTTTCATTGCCTTGTTTCCTCAATTCGGCCACGGCGTCGTGCACATGATGGACGCCGAAAGTACGGGGCCGACATCAGATCGCATGCTGCCCCGGATAGGCCAGATGGCAAAGGCCCTGTTTACGGTGTACGTCATCCTGACTACGGCGGCGACAGCGGCGCTTATGATTTGCGGCCTCGATTTCCTGACGGCTCTGGAACATGCGTTTTCGACCATTGCGACAGGAGGATTTTCTCCTTTTAATGATAGTGTGGCCCACTTTAACAGCCCCCTCATCGAAGGAGTCCTGATTGTATTCATGATTCTTTCCAGTGCCAACTTTTCTATTTACGTGGCGGCCTGGCGAAAGGGAGCCCGGGTCATTTTCAGGGATACGGAATTCCGCCTGTACGTGGCAATGGTCCTGGGGGCCACGGCCCTCATGAGTCTCAATCTGATCTATGGGGCATCATATGATTCCCTGGAAGCCGTGCGTGAATCCTTCTTCCAGGCTGCGTCCATTTCGTCATCGACGGGCTTTGTTTCGGCTGATTTTGATCAATGGCCTTCCTTTTCCAAAGGAATCCTGCTGCTCCTCATGTTCTGTGGCGGCTGTGCCGGGTCGACGGCCGGCGGTCTGAAAATAACGCGGCTCATGCTGCTCATCAAGACTATGCACTCCGTCGTCTGGCAGAAACTGTCTCCCCGGAGCGTCGTGCAGGTCCATGCCAACGGAGAAGAGTATAATGAAGAAATATTGTACGGCGTAGCCCGGTTTTTTGTGGCCTATGCCATACTGGATGTCTTGTGGACCGTCCTGTTCATCGGGGATGGCGTGCCGACACTGGATGCCATCGGTCTCAGTGTTTCGACGATGGGAAGCTGCGGCCCGGCTTTCGGGTCGGTCGGCCCGACTTGTACCTATGCGGAGCTCCCCGTTTTCAGTAAAATCATCGTGTGCATTTCCATGCTCTTGGGAAGGCTGGAAATGTTCCCCGTTCTGGCATTGCTCATGCCGTCTTTCTGGCGGCATAGCAACTGGTAGGGCAGAATAGAAATGAAAAAGGTGTTGTTATGGATTTACGTGTAGTCTGCCGGTTTTTAGGGAGAATATCAATAGCCGAGTCGGGTGTAACCTGCGTTCCGCTGCTTCTGGCACTGGGCTTTGGTGATGAGTGTACCGGAGCTTTTATCATGGCCATTGGCAGCATGATTGCCTGCGGGATTCTTCTTCTCCGGTACGGCAGGGTGAGAACCAAGCATCTGACCATCCGCGAAGGCATAGCCATTACCGGCCTGGGCTGGCTTTTGGCCACCTTCCTGGGAATGATTCCGTACGTGACAGGCGGATATCTGAATCTCATCGACGGCGTGTTTGAGAGCATTTCCGGTTTTACCGGTACGGGAGCGACGGTCATTGAAGATATAGAGAGTCTGCCCTTCAGTATCTTATTCTGGCGCAGCATGACCCACTGGTTGGGAGGATTGGGCATCGTCGTCATTTTCATTGCCCTTCTGCCGGCAGCAGGGCAGAATACGCTCTATCTTCATAATGCCGAATCAGCCGGGCCGGCGACGGACCGCCTGTTGCCGCGCCTCAGGGATATGACCGGCGTCCTGTTCCGCATTTATATGACTTTTACGGCCATTGCCTTCGTCATTTTCATGCTCTGCGGCATGGATTTCTTCAGTGCCCTCAACCACGCCATGTCTACCATTTCAGCCGGCGGATTCTCTACGTTTAATGACAGTGCTGCTCATTTTGAAAGCGCGGCTGTGGAAGGCTGGATGACTTTTTTTATGATTCTGGCTGGTGGTAATTTTGGCTTATATTATCAGTTATACCGCAAAGGGTTCCATGTCCTGAAGAAAAATACGGAATTTAAAGCCTACCTGCTCATCCTGTTCCTGGCGACCGTATGCATCGCCGCCGATTTGATACATGCCTTCGGTGCCGACATCGTTACGGCCCTGCGCTTTTCTTCATTTCAGGCTGCGTCCATTGCCACGACGGGGTTTGTCTCGGCCGATTACGATCAGTGGCCTTCCTTTTCCAAGGGAATCCTCCTGCTTTTGATGATCAGCGGCGGCTGCAGCGGTTCTACGGCGGCGGGAATCAAGATTTCCCGTGTCGTCATCCTGTGCCGCTCTCTCGTGGCGGCTGTCCGGGAAAAACTTCACCCCCGGATGGTCATGGATGTCAGGATGAATGGTCAGCTCATCAGCCAGGACACGATTATCCGGGTCAACCAGTTTTTTTTCCTGTACCTGGCGTTCATCGCTTTCTGGGCACTGCTTTTGACCTTCGACGGCATCGGCATTTTTGACGCCATCGGCATCAGCGTCACGACCATGGGCTGTATCGGCCCATCGTTCGGCATTACCGGCGCCACCTGCACCTATGCCGGCCTGTCCGATTTTTCCAAGGCCATATTGTGTATTTCCATGCTCCTCGGGCGGCTGGAATTATTCACCGTCCTGGCTATGCTGCACGTCAGCTTCTGGAAAAAACGGGGAAATTGGTAAGTGAATGTTTAGTCCTTTAAGGAAACAGCTTTTTGATACCTATGTGTATCAGAGGCTGTTTTTTTGTTTATAAACGGAAAATATATCAGCAGATAATGGGAGGAGGAAGAATGATGAAAAAATTTTTTATAATAATCGGTTGTGTCCTGTTAATCATCGGATTTGTCTGGAACGAATGTCTGCCCCATGTGTCGCCCGTACCGCAGGCCCCTGTCGTAGAAGAGGTGGAAAAACCGGACTATATCGTGTATATTACCGGTGCCGTCAGAAAGCCCGGCCTGTATTCCTTTACTCATGCCGTCACCGTCGGCGATGCCGTCCACGCGGCAGGCGATGCACTCCCGTACGCTGAGGCGTCGGCCGTAAACTATGCTTCCCGCATCGAAGATGGCATGCAGATCCACCTGCCATACAATCTCGATGGCGTACCTCCTGCAGCAGATAGTGATGGTAAAATCAATATCAATGAGGCTGATGAAAAGAAACTGACCGGTCTTCCCGGCATCGGCCCCGCCATGGCAAAACACATCATCGAGTACCGGGATGAACACGGAGGATTTACCGAGTGTGAGCAGCTGCAGCAGGTCAAAGGCATTGGTGCTGCCAAGTATGAAAAGTTAAAGGATAAGGTGACCGTATGACCTATATCAGTATTTTCGCCGCCCTGGCTTTTGCCTGTGGCATCATCGCAGCGGATATCGTGCCGGTCCCGGCGGCCGCCGGACTGGCCGGAGCAGGGTTCTGCCTGCCCGCTATGTGGGCCTTGAGGCATCGCATGCGCTGGGCCCTGATTTTGTTATTATGCCTGATGTTTTCGCTGGGCCTCTTCCGACTGGCCTGGGAAAGCAGACAGTATGAAGCGCTGCCTGCGTATCTGGCAGGAATGGAAGTATATGTAGAAGGGACGGTGAAGGAAAAGAAACATTCTTATGAAACGGAGCAGGGAACGATGAGCCGCTATGTCATCGACATGGACTATTTTGCATTCCCGGACGATCCGGCACGGCACAGGGGAAAGGGGAGTATATATGTCACCCTTCCGGCCAGTCCCGTCCACCCTCCATCGGAGCGCCTCGGGCTGAGACTGAACCTGAAAGAGCTCACCTATTACGGGAATCCCGGCCTGTACGATGCCAGGCACCGGGACCGGGAACAATCGATTTTTCTGAAAGGATACACGGTACCCGATACGAAAATAGAAACACTGGAGCCAGGCCGGGGGATACTCTGTCAGCTATGGCGTCTGAGACAGTATCTGACCCATATGTACCAGACCGTCCTGGACAGGGACAATGCCTATATCCTGAGTAGTCTCCTTTTTGGCGGTCACTATGATGACCTGCCTCCGTCCCTGCTGGAGAGTTTCAGTGTTACCGGACTGATCCATATCCTGTCCGTATCGGGGTCTCACATTTCTTTGTTGCTGGCAGCCGTACAGATACTGGGGAGACTGGCTTCTTTGCGGGAAAAGCCCCTGTTCATCCTTTCTGCTGTCGTCGTCATTGTATACGGTGCGCTGGCCGAAGGGACGGCGCCGGTCATCCGCTCGTCTCTCATGGGTCTCATATCTGCCTACAGCCTGACAGCCCGCCGGCAGTACACGGCCTGTCACGCCCTGGCTCTGGCAATTATAGCTATGCTGCTATATAGTCCCTGCCTGCTCTTTGACCTGTCTTTTCAGTTGTCCTGCGGGGCATCGGCAGGCATCGTGCTGCTCCAGCGCCCGGTAGAACGATGGTTTTCCTTCCTGCCGTCGTTCTTGCGTTCTGGTATCAGCGTCTGCATCTGTGCCCAGCTGCTGCTCATTCCCTTTTTGCTGCATTATTTTTCAGCACTGCCCGTATACTCCCTGCTGGCCAATCTGCTGGTCGCGCCCGTCCTGGACTTCGTCATCCTGCTGGGACTCGCCGCTTCTGTACTGGGAATGGCCGTACTGCCCCTGGGCCAGGTACTGCTTTACGTCTTGCAGCCTCTGCTGAGTCTTGCCGTCAAGGGCAATTATTTCATTTCCTCCCTGCCATATAGCCGTTTCTGGCAGGGGGCCTGGCCGGTGTACACCTCGGCTGCCTATTATCTCGTACTGACCGGTCTGTTCTTTTTGCCGCCATACCGTAAGGTGCTGCTGCGTATGGCAGGTATTCTGTTCCTCGTTTCTACTCTGTATGCCGTCTATACCCGGCCGGAAATCATGATTTACAGTTATGATATGGGAAATGACCGGGCAACCTGCATCGTCTATGATGATACTTCGGCCTGCCTGTGGTATAATAAGAGCCAGTGGTCCCATGAAGGACAAATAGCCTGCGCCCTCACGCCGGCCCTGCGGCATTGTGGTATATTTCATCTGGACCGGGTATGGGTCAGTGGCGATGCCGGACCGGCAGAAGCGCAGCTGCGGCAGGATTTTACGATCGGCGACCTCCAGGTTGTGACTGAGCCGGTCGAGGGTGATGCTGCCGGACTAATTCAGACAGGGGTCCCGTACTACTTATATGAAACGTCTCTACCCAGACAGTTTCCATCGGGCTCCGTGCTGGAAGTCCAGTCGCTGCGCCAGGCGGGCCGGACGGCGTTTCCCCGGGATGCCGATTTTTTGATCCTGCACCGCAGCGGCCCCCGGGATGTCCAGTGGAAGCGATGGTGCGAGACGGCAGCTCTTTACGATATACCCTGTGTGACGCCGGAAGAAGACGGAGCTGTCATTCTTTCCTGGCGCAGGGGATGCTGGACCGTACGGTCAGGTGGTGAATGGTTTGAAACAGGTAAAAATCATATATGGCAGTGAAACGTATCTAATGCATCGGGAAGAGCAGTCGTTCCTGGAGGCATTCCGGAAGCGGGCAGGAGAAGAACCGGAACTTTCTGTCTTTGGCAAAGATGCCGCGCCTGCCCAGGTCGTAGAGGCGTTCCAGTCGTCGTCTCTCTTTGGCGGTACAAATGTCTGCATCTGGCATGACTGTCCGTACCTTCCCATCAAACGGGGCGGTAGGTCCCGCAGCAAGCTCACTAAAGAAGAAACGTGGTTCCTGGAACAGCTGGCGGCAATCCCTGAAGGGAACGGGCTTTTATTTGTCATTAAATTTCCGAAGGAAACAAGCAGACTCGATACGGGCTGTGTGTTCTTCAAGGAAGTTAAAAAGCTGGCTGAAGTGGCAGAATGCCAGCCGGTTACGGACAAGACGGTCATGACCTATGTCAGTTCATATATGAACGGACGGGGACTGCATCTGTCTCCTTCCGCCGACCGTTATCTGCGGGGACTGTTCCAGACCTGGGATGCTATCCCGCTGCAGTACGTGTTTTCTGAACTGGACAAGTTGTGCATCATGCTCCCCGACGGGACAAGGGAAATAGAAACAACCCATCTGACGTCCCTCTTTTCCGGCACTATGGAAAAAAATCTCTTTACCTTTATGGATTACTTCCTGCGCCGGGACGGCCGTCACACGATTCCTTTTATTTCCAGTCTGTTCAGCCGCCAGGATGCTTTCTTGAAAAATACGGGGTATATGTTGTCCCGGCTGCGCCTCCTGCGGGCATATAAAGAACTACAGGCGGCAGGGATGAAAGAAAAGCAGTCTGAACAGGTCCTGACCAGGGTCAATAAAGGGAAACCGGTAAAATATGCGTTATACCACTTGAAAAAAATAGCATCTTATTGGAAAATAGAGGAGCTGGACGAATTACTCCTCCAGATTTTTACATTACAACTCAATATACGCAGAGGGACGGCCCAGTCCATGGATATGGAGCAGCTCATCTGTTTGTATTGCAGCAATAAAGGCAGGGTTTAAATTGCAGGACGAAGAAAAAGCACGTAAAGAACGAATGAAAGAATACCGCCGCCGCTATCGGGAAAAACACGGCATCAAAGAACACCCCAACCGGCTGAAAAAAATAGCCGCTGTAATCATTGGCATCTGCATTGCCGCATCGGGCAGTTTTTTTGCAGCCCAGAGCAAAGCCGCGTCGATGGTGACACTCGAAGGAAAGCCGGTTACGGAAATGACCGAAGAAGATGTGCGGGAATTTCTCGATAAACGCGAAGGAGACCTGCAGAAACAATCGGTGCATTTTACCGCCGATGATGTCGATGAAACGCTGCCCCTTGGAAAAGTCGATGCCCATTTTGACCGGCAGCGTATCAACGATGCGCTGTTCCTCGTCGGCCGCACCGGTTCGCCAGTCAGACGGGTTGCTGATGTCATTTCTATTCTGCGCTTTGGCCGGGATGTTCCTCTGTCCATAGCCGTCGATGAAGAGAAACTCGCATCGTACATCGGCGACATGCACGACCGGTACGATCAGGAACCGCGCAACGCCCATGCCCGGCCTGACGGAAGCGGTGTTACCATCCAGAAAGAACGGGACCAGATTACCATCGATTCGGAAGCCCTGCAGTCGGCTGTCCTCGACGAATTGGGCGACGGCAGGACTGATACGGTAGAAGTACCGGTCACGGCCCGTAAAGAAGCGCAGATTAAAGAAAAGGACCTCAAGAGTATCGACACTGTCCTTTCCTATTATACGACCCACTTCGATGGGAAAAATGATAACCGCGATGATAACATCCGCATCGCCCAGAAAGCGCTGAACGATACGCTTGTCCCGGCCGGGAAAGATTGTTCCTTCAATAAGACTGTTGGCAAACGGACGAGAGAAAAAGGATATAAAGATGCCCCTGTCTATTTCGACAATAAAGTCGTCCTCGATGCCGGCGGCGGTGTCTGTCAGGTCAGCACGACCTTATTCAACGCGGCTCTTAGGGCCGGCATGATCATCGCCAGCCGTTCGCCCCACTACGCCCCGGCAGGGTATGTGCCCGTCGGCATGGACGCTACCGTAGCCGACGATTCACTGGATTTTGCTTTTACCAATCCCTTTACCCGCCCTGTGTATATTTACACGGAAATGGGCGACGCATCCGTAACCGTCTATATCCTTGGCAATCACGCCGACACGTGCAACGTGACCTTTAACACCGTATCCCAGAAAACCCTGCCTCATCGCGTCGTACGTCGTCATGATGACAAAGTGACGGAAGATAAACGGGACCAGGAAGGCTACGACGGACATGATATTACCATCCGCCGTACCGTCAACTATACGGACGGGGATCATTATACCGATACGATTGTATCCCACTATGACCCTAATACGGAAATCATCCTCACGCCGGGCGATTCTTCAGAAGAAGTCGTGCAGACGACGAATCTCGACGGAGAACAGCCTCAGGACGCCATGATCAACGCTCCCCATGACCCGACGAAGATCCCTGAACCGGCCGTTTCTGAAACGGATAGCGATGACGGGGCCGATGGCAGTAACAGTGAAGCGGCTGACGACGAGTAAGCCCGGTAGAGATACATCACATAGAAAGGAAACCTTATGAAAATTTGGCACATTCTCCCGAAAAAAGAATTTTCTATCCCTGTCGATAAGGACCACTATGTCCTGGTCCATGAGATTTGTGCAGAAGACCCGGGCCCACGCTGGCATGTCCGCACGAAATCGGACTGGAAGGTAACTGATGCAGACGTGTTGAAACAGGCTGTCTGCCAGGCGTTGCAGCTGCCGGGAGAAGTGACGCTGGAAAATGAGGTGGAATTTATACGCCACGGCGGCGATATTCCTCTCAGCCAGACGGAAGCGGAGTGGAATAGTGCAGTCCAGGTCAGTTGTGATGATATGGATGGGTACGGTATTCCTCACGAAGATATATATGATGTCAACGACGACGAAGACTGGCTCAAAGATGATCCGGAATACCAGAAAGCCTGTGCGGCTGCTGCAGGAAATGGCAAAGAAAACAGCAGTACGAAGCACAGCAGTAAAAAGGGAAGCACCAGTCCGGCCCAAAGCGACAGCCGCGTCTGGCTGGGAAAATATGTCGATGGCGAGGTTACGCCCATCAATGATGTCCTGGGAGAAGAACGGCCCGATGTCATTTTCCGGGGCAAACTGGTGCGGGTAGAGTTCCGGGAAACGAAGACGAAACGCATTATCCTGAACTTCCAGATGGCCGATAAGACCAATGGTATTTCCGCCCAGAAATTCCTCGACATCGGCGGCAGCAGCAACAGCAAGTACCGCCGGCGCAATACGATTACCGCAGAAGAACTGGAGGCCCTGAAGGGCAACATGAAAGAAGGAGCCTGGGTCCGCGTCCATGGCGATGTCAAATACAGCGATTATCTCAACGACTATGTCCTCAACGTGGACAGCATCATGCCTTCCAAAGGCGGTGCGGTCGAACGGGAAGATACCAATCCGACGCCGCGGGTGGAACTGCACCTGCATACGGTCATGAGCGATATGGATGCCCTGATTACGGTCAAGCAGCTCATCAGGACCGTCAAAAAATGGCATCATCCGGCCATTGCCGTCACCGACCACGGCGTCGTCCAGTCCTTTCCCCTGCTGCAGGAAATTTCAACGGATAAGACGAATAACGTCAAAGTCATCTATGGAATGGAAGGCTACCTGTTCGATACGAAAGTAGATGAATCGTATCACATCGTCATCCTGGCCAAAAACCAGATAGGCATCCGCAATTTATACAAACTGGTCAGCATTTCCCACCTGAAATATATCTACCGCGGGCGGCCACGCATTCCCCGGGCGGTGCTCAACGAATACCGCGAAGGTCTGATTCTGGGGTCGGCCTGTGAAGCAGGGGAGCTGGTCCGCTCGATGGTGCAGAAAAACCTGCCCTATGAAGAACTGTTGAAGATAGCCTCGTATTATGATTATCTGGAAATCCAGCCCCTGACCAATAACCAGTTCCTCGTCCGGGAAGGGCTGGTACAAGATGAAGAAGGGCTGCGCAATATCAACCGCACTATCATCCGCCTGGCCGATGAGCTGGGCAAAATGACCGTAGCGACCTGCGACGCTCATTTCCTCAATCCTGAAGACAAGATATACCGGGAAATCCTCATGACCGGCAAGGGCTTTAAAGATGCCCAGTATCAGCCGGACCTGTATTTCCGGACGACCGATGAAATGTTGCAGGAATTCTCCTACCTGGGTGAAGACCGGGCCCGGGAAGTAGTCATCACTAATCCCAACAAGATTAACGACATGATCGACCATGTCCGGCCTGTGCCCAAAGAAACACTATATTTCCCGCAGATTGCCGGCTCTTCGGAAGCACTGAAAAAGATGTGCTATGACAAGGCTCATGAAATCTATGGCGATCCTCTTCCCCAGATCGTAGAAGACCGTCTGACTGAGGAATTCACATCTATCCTGGGCCATGGGTTCGGCGTCTTGTATTACATTGCCCACAAGCTGGTCAAGCATTCCAATGATGATGGCTACCTGGTCGGCTCCCGTGGATCCGTCGGCTCGTCCTTTGTCGCGACTATGTCGGATATTACGGAAGTCAATCCGCTGCCACCTCATTATGTGTGCCCTGAATGTCAGTACAGTGAGTTTTTTACCCACGGCGAATATGGCGGCGGCTTCGATCTGCTCGACAAGAAATGCCCGAAGTGTGGGGCGGATCTGAAAAAGAACGGCCATAATATCCCCTTTGCCATATTCCTTGGTTTTGACGGAGACAAAGTACCGGATATCGACTTGAACTTCTCCGGTGAATACCATCCCAAAGCCCATAAATACACGGAAGAACTTTTTGGTAAAGATAACGTATTCCGGGCTGGTACGACCGGCGTCGTCCAGGACAAGACGGCCTATGGATATGTCATGAAATGGGCCGATGCCCGCGGTATTAAAGTCAACGACGCTTATGTCAACAGCCTCGTCGCCGGCTGTACGGGCGTAAAGAATACGACGGGACAGCACCCCGGCGGCGTCATGGTCATTCCCCGCGACATGGATGTCCATCATTTTACGCCTGTACAGTATCCGGCCAACAAAAAGGATTCGGGCATCATTACGACCCACTTCGATTATCATTCTATCGAAGGCCGTCTGGTCAAGCTGGATATCCTCGGCCACGATGATCCGACGGTCATCCGCATGCTGGAAGATCTGACTGGCATCAAGGCGACGACCATCCCCTTCGATGATCCGGCGACGATGAGCCTGTTTAGTTCGACGAAGGCCCTGGGACTGACGCCGGAAGAACTGGGCTCCCAGGTCGGAAGTCTGGGAATCCCCGAATTCGGTACGCCTTTCGTCCGCCAGATGCTGGTCGATACGAAACCGAAAACCTTTTCCGAACTGGTCCGTATTTCCGGATTTTCCCATGGGACAGACGTCTGGCTGAACAATGCCCAGGACCTGATCCGTGATAAAGTCGTACCGCTGAAAGAAGCCGTCTCTACCCGTGACGACATCATGAACTATCTCATCCAGCATGGCATCAAGCCCAAGACGAGCTTCAAGGTCATGGAAAACGTCCGTAAAGGCAAGGGTATTGACAAACTGAACAAGGCCGGGCAGAAGACGACTGATTATGAAGGGGAACTGAAAGCGGGGAACATTCCACAGTGGTTCATCGACTCGTGCCATAAGATCGGCTACCTGTTCCCCCGGGCCCACGCCGTTGCCTATGTCATGATGGCCTTCCGCATTGCCTGGTATAAGATCAACTATCCCCTGGCGTATTATGCGGCATTCTTTACGATCCGCGCCAAGGCCTTCAAATTATCGGCCATGATCCATGGGCTGGATACGCAGGTGAAGGTCATGAAGGAAATCAAGGCTCAGGGTAAGAGCGCGTCCAAAATAGACCAGGATCTGTATTCGGCTCTGGAACTGGCGAAAGAAATGAGTCTTCGCGGCTATTCCTTCATGAACGTCGATATCAAACGGTCAGCAGCGACGAAATTTACCGTCTGCGATGGGAAAATCCTGCCGCCATTCACGGCTATTGACGGACTGGGTGCCAACGTTGCCGAACAGATTGTAGCGGCCCGCGAGGAACGGCCTTTTACATCCAAAGCGGATTTGAAGATCCGCGGGAAAGTGTCCAAGTCCCTTGTTGATGCTATGACGGCCGAAGGATGCCTGGACGATTTGCCCGAAGATGAACAACTCGATTTATTTGCCATGTAAGAGGTATCGACAGAGCGGCCGTTCTGCTTTATAATAAGGTAGAGTATTTACTATGCTAAAGTATGAAAGCGGCAAGTGAGGTGTCATCATGGCTGTCAATGAAAAATTAAGGGATCATCTTCATGACCAGCTTTTCCAGGCAATCCTGGAACTCCAGTCAATCGATGAATGTTATGAGTTTTTTGAAGATTTGTGTACCATCCAGGAGATGAAAGCCATTTCATCCCGTCTGGAAGTAGCCCGGATGCTGAAGGCCGGTGATATTTATGAAGATATCGTCAAAAAGACCGGGGCCAGTACGGCAACGATCAGCCGTATCAAGCGGTGCCTAAATTATGGCAGTGGCGGATACAGCAAGATTCTCGAACGGATGGCAAAAAAGAATCCCGACTTACTGAAATTGAGCAGTGGGAAAAAATAAGAACAACCTTTCGTTTTAACATATTGCAAAAATCCGCTGATTAGTATATGATGAGACAGGTTCTATGTAATGTTTCCTATGTAAAACGGATTGGAGTGGATGGAATGAGTTTCATCAAGGAATTCAAAGAATTTGCTATGCGCGGCAATGTCATGGATATGGCTGTCGGCGTCGTAGTCGGCGGTGCCTTTGGCAAGATTGTCACGTCATTAGTTAATAATATCATCATGCCACCTATCGGCGTTCTCCTGGGAGGTATTGATTTTTCCGATTTCTTTATTCCCCTCAGTACACAGCACGTTGGAAGTCTGGCAGAAGCAAAGGCGGCTGGTATTCCCGTCATTGCCTATGGTGCTTTCCTGAATACGGTACTGGAATTTCTCATCATTGCTTTTTCTATTTTTATCGTCATCCGTCAGCTGAACCGTCTGCTGCCCAAACCGGAACCGGTAGCGGAACCCCGCCTGTGCCCGTATTGCCGTCAGCCCATTGCGGACGATGCGACACGGTGTCCCCATTGTACGAGTGAATTGCCTGAAAAATAGGGCGATGCCGGAATGTAACGGTATGATGAAGCGGGCCTGCCTTATGTGTGGCAGGTCCGTTTAGTTTGTTTTCCGGAGTGTGATGGACTTGAAAACCAAGTTTGGCGTCACTATTTTTTCGAATGGTGATATGAATATAGTGAAAGAATCGCTGCAGGAAGATCTGTGGAGAGATTATCAGTTCTTTTGCAAAAAAGCAGACAGCCACCGTCATAAGCAGGGCCCGAAGGCCAATCTGCTGGTGTGTCGGTATGAACGGACGGCCGTCATCACGTTGTTCACCTTTTTTTCGGCTGTCCTGGACAGTTGGCGTATCCGGCAGGGCACGGCCGGATCGGTCGTATCTCTGACAGCAGCCTGTCAGGCTTTTTTGGAAGACTGCCGGAAGTGGAGTGGGAAGCAGGCTGATTTCAGCCATTTATTGGCCATTCTTGGGCGGTACGACCAGAACCGGCAGGCTTTGCTGGAAACTGTCTCAGAGGAAAGCCGCTGTGATATAGAAAAGAGTATGTGTGCCTTCCTCGATTTTATGGAGGGGCAGACGGATCTGCGCCGCTTTCCCGAGGCCGCATCAGGAACGGAAGGTCTGATGAACCATCTCATAGGCAGTGTATGAGATCAGGGTCTGCCGGAAAAGGGAAATTCCCTTACTGTCAGTCAGAAGATAAGAATCTGGCTGGCAGTTTTTTTGTGAGGAACAGACGATGTATATTGCACTTGTACCTTTAATTTGCTATACTATAGGCGATTAGTTGATTAAATCAACTAAAAGAAAGGAAGTCGTGCTGTATGGATTATCTTAAAGCCAGTCATGATTTTGGCATCATAAACCGGCGTTCCCAGGCCTATGTGACGGAAATCTGTAAACCCTGGAATCTGTCCTATTCCGAGTACATCATCCTCATGAGTCTATATACACGCAGTGAATGTCAGCAGAATGAATTAGGCAAAGCTATCAAAGCGGATAAGGCACTGGTCGCCCGCTGCGTCAAGACATTGGAAGAGAAGGGGTTCCTCTTCCGGAGACAGAGTGAGCAGGACCGGCGGGTTAAATATATTTATCTCACAGAAAAAGCCTGGTCCTTACAGGGAACGATGGAAAATATCTTGAAAAAATGGGTAGAAGCGCTGGTGCAGGGTATTGATGAACATGCGTTGGACAAGGCCCTGGATATTATGCATGCCGTTGCGGAAAATGCGGCACATGCCGATATCCCGGCACTTGGCCCGGTAAAGGAGATAAAATTATGAAGAAAAATGGAACGTATACGGCACTGGCCCTGCTGGTCGTGCTGGCACTGGCCCTGTCGGGATGCGGCCAGAAGACGGAACAACCAGAACAGGCCCAGCTGGTCAAGGTCATCCGCGCCGGCAGTGATACGGCTGGCAGTACGGCCGGAACTTATTCCGGTACGGTCAAAGGCCGGTATCAGAGCAACCTGTCTTTCCAGGCAGGCGGCAGGATTACGGCGCGGAACGTGCAGCTCGGTTCCCAGGTTCATGCCGGCGATGTCCTCATGACGGTCAATCCCAGGGATATTGCCCAGGCCGTCAATCAGACACAGGCCCAGGTAGACGCCGCGGCCGCCCAGCTGCAGTTGGCCCAGTCGAATCTGGCCCGTTATCAGCAGCTGTACCAGGTCGATGCCATCAGTGCCTCCGTACTCGATCAGTACCAGACGGCGTATGACCAGGCTGCCGCCCAGTATAATCAGGCCCTGGCAGCCCGGCAGGCCCAGGAAAACCAGTTGTCCTACACGCAGCTCACCGCCGATGCCGACGGCGTCATTTCATCTGTCTCTGCAGAAGTCGGACAGGTCGTAGCAGCCGGTCAGACCGTCGTCACCCTGGTCCACTCTGGGGATTTGGAAGTCAAAGTTAACGTGCCGGAAAACAAGCTGGCCGATTTTCCCGTTGGCCGGACCGTATCCGTGTCCTTCTGGGCCTTGCAGGGCCAGCATGTACAAGGCGTCGTACGGGAAGTATCGCCTATGGCAGATGCGGCATCGCGGACCTATGAAGTCGATATTTCCCTGCCCGATCCGCCGGAAGGAATGCAGCTCGGCATGACGGCGACGGTGGCCAACGGCAGTGAAGAAGCATCTGCCGGTGACGCTTTTACTCTGCCGATTTCGGCTATTTATCAGACCGGGGATACACCAAAGGTATGGGTTGTCGGAAGTGATCATACGCTGTCCCTTAAAGATGTAACGGTCACGGACTTTGGCGACAATACGGTACAGGTTACCGGCCTTACCCGTGGCGATAAAGTCGTGACAGCCGGCGTCCACATGCTCAGTGCCGGTGAAACCGTACGGGTAGAGGGGGAAGATGAATGAGAAATTTATCGGAAGTCTCTATCCACAACCGGGTCCTCGTCTGGTACTTTATCATCCTCATCGCCATTGCCGGCATATTTTCCTACATGAAACTGGGCCGCATGGAAGATCCGACTTATACGGTACGGACCATGGTCGTTTCCGTAGCCTGGCCCGGCGCAACGGCAGAGCAGATGCAGGAACAGGTAACCGATAAAATCGAAAAGAAACTGCAGGATACGCCAAACCTCGACTATATCAAAAGTTATTCTCGTCCCGGTCAGTCGGTTATTTACGTGTACCTCGACGATAAGGCGCCACGGGACAGTATCCGCAGTACCTGGCATGAAGTGCGTAACCTGACGGAAGATATGAAAAAAGACCTGCCCGATGGTGTGTATGGTCCCTATTACAATGACCGCTTCGACGATGTCTACGGGTCTATCTATGCCATCACTGGCGACGGCTATTCCTATGAGGAATTGCGCCAGAAGGCTGAAAAGATCCGCCGCATGATGATGTCTGTCGATGATGTCAGCAAGGTGGAACTCGTAGGAGAACAATCGGAAAAGGTTTACATCGAAGTGGCCAATTCCAAGCTGGCTGAACTGGGCATTGCGCCGACGGCTATTGCCGATGCCGTCAAGGGACAGAACGCCATGACGCCCGCCGGCATGGTGGATACGAAATCGGACAATGTGTACCTCCGCCTGTCCGGCGTCTTTGAAGATGTGGAAGCCATCCGCAATCTGCCTATCAATGCCAATGGCCGTGTATTCCGCCTCGGCGATATTGCGACGGTAGAACGGAGATATACCCAGCCGTCGGATCCCAAGATGTTTTACAATGGCAAACCGGCCGTCGGCATTGCCCTGTCCATGAAGAGCGGCGGCAACAATCTGAAGCTCGGTGAAAATCTGAAAAAATTGCAGCAGAGCGTCAAGCCGGACCTGCCGGCAGGCATGGAAATCCACCAGGTATCGGATCAGCCGCAGGTAGTCAAGGAATCAATCAGTGACTTTATCAATACCCTGCGGGAAGCCATCATCATCGTCCTCATCGTCAGCTTCCTCAGTCTGGGTCTTCGCACGGGACTGGTCGTCGCATTCTGCATCCCCCTGGTACTTACGGGTGTGTTCTGTGTAATGGAAATCTTTGGCATTGACCTGCATAAAGTGTCCCTGGGATCGCTCATCATCGCCCTGGGCCTTCTCGTCGATGATGCCATCATTGCTGTTGAAATGATGACCGTCCAGTTGGAAAAGGGAATGAACCGCGTCGATGCGGCCTGCTATGCTTTCAAAGCGACGGCCAAGCCCATGCTGACGGGCACGCTCATTACTTGCGCCGGGTTTATTCCCGTCGCCTTTGCCGACGGGGCCGCCTCGGAATTTTGTAAGGACCTGTTCCCCGTCATCACGGCATCGCTGGTCCTGTCGTGGATTGTATCGGTCATGGTAGCGCCTCTTTTTGGCTATTATCTGATCAAGCCGAAAGTCAGCAAAGATGAAAAACCAGAGCCATTGTATCAGAGCCGCTTCTACGTGTTCTTCCGCAAGGTCCTGACCTGGTGCCTGACACACCGTGCGGTCGTCATCGGCGGTACGGCGGCTATGTTCGTCCTGTCGCTGGGACTCATGAAACTCATTCCCCAGGAATTTTTCCCGCCGTCCCTGCGCCCCGAACTGATTGTGGAAATGACCCTCCCTGAAGGGGCTTCCATGCAGGCTACCCAGAATGAGGCAGCCCGTTTTGCCCAGTATCTCGACACGCAGCAGTCCCAGCTGAAGGATTATTCCTACTATGTCGGCGAAGGGGCACCGCGGTTTGTCCTGACCATTGAACCGGTCCTGCCGGCCAATAACTACGCCCAGTTTGTCGTCGTCGCCAAAGACACGGACACGAGGGAAAAACTGACGAAGGAAATCAAACAGGAAATGGCGGACCAGTTCCCCAATGTCCGCTGCAATGTCAAGAACGTGCCTCTCGGTCCGCCGTCGGATTATCCCATCATGCTGCGTGTATCCGGTTATGATACGGATAAGGTCAAAGCTTATGCCCAGCAGATTGCCGACCGCATAGCCAAAGATCCCAATACGGAAAACGTATTCCTCAACTGGAATCAGAAAAACAAGGTCATGCACGTCGAACTGGACCAGAATAAACTGCGGGCCATGGGAATTTCCGGTCAGAATATTGCCCAGACCCTGTACACCGAATTGTCCGGCGCTACAGTGGCGCAGTATTATGCCGGCGATAAGACCATCGGCATCCAGCTCCGCCTTCAGGACAGCGACCGCAATGACCTTTCCAAGATCAAGAGCCTGCCTGTCTACGTTGGCCAGGCCGGTTACGTGCCACTGGAACAGATTGCCCGGATTTCCTATGAAGGGGAAGACGGACTCATCTGGCGCCGGGATCTAAAGCCGACCATTACCATCAATGGCGGTATCAAGTCGGGAACGGCCAACGACGCAACGCAGAAGGCCTATGATTCCATTGCCGATATCCGGGAAAGCATGCCTTTTGGATATACCGTTGAAGTAGACGGGGCGCTGGAAAACAGCCAGAAATCACTGAACTATCTGCTCGTTCCCGTGCCGGTCATGATTATCATCATCATGACCCTGCTCATGTTCCAGCTCCGCAGCCCGTCGCTGATGGTACTGGCACTGGTCACGGCGCCTATGGGACTCATTGGCGTATCCCTGGGGATGCTTCTCTTTGGCAAGTCTCTGGGATTCGTGGCCTATCTGGGAATCCTGGCGCTGGGCGGGATGATCATCCGTAACTCCATCATCCTCCTCGATCAGATCCAGAAGCACATGGCAGCCGGAGAAGACCCGTGGCATGCCGTCATCGACTCAGCAGTCATGCGTTTCCGTCCTATCATGTTGACAGCGGCAGCGGCCATTCTGGGGATGATTCCTCTCATGCGCAGCGTCTTCTGGGGGCCGCTGGCTGTCGCCATCGCCAGTGGATTGTTCGTAGCGACAGTCCTGACACTCCTGGTCCTTCCGACTATGTACGCTGCTTGGTTTAAGGTGAAACGTACGTCGTAATCACTTCAATATAGTTAGTTAATCTAAGTTAAAACAGAGACTGTGACAAAACGAGCTTTTAGAGCTATTTTGCTACGGTCTCTGTTTTTTGTTACCTTATTGCTTTTGCTATGCTTTTTGAGCATTCCTTAACTTGTGATAATAAGCATTTTACATGTCACAACCGGGACCATATAATACAAGCAGGAAATGAAACTAATCAGGAGTCAGCCAGAAAAGAAGTATTGCCTTATGAAAAAGAACTATTATCGCTGTGTGCAATCTTACTGTGATGGCTGTATTGACTCTATGATACGGTGTATTAGTGTAGAAATGAGAGGATTATATGTTTATACGGGAAATGGCCAAACGGGTACATCTTTCAGAAGATACCCTGAGGTATTATGAAAAAATCGGGCTGCTGGCTCACGTTCCCCGTGATGCCGGTGGACACCGGGTATATGGCGAGGTGGAAATTGAAGAAGTTCAGAAGATTGTGTATTTAAAAGCCAGCGGACTTTCTCTGAACGATATCCGGAACTATCTGGAGTTGATGCAGGGGGGAAAAGAAGGAAAAGAACAGCAGCATATATTATTACTGGCGACGCAGAAAACATTGCTTCGGAAGATGGTTGAGCTGCAGCAGTCTCTGAAGAAAATCAACCAATTGTTGTATACCCGGCATCAGACCTGCATGACGGCCGGTTCCCAGACAGTGCCGGAATAGGCCCGGGGCGTGTCACCGTACGCGTGAATATGATATTTTAAAGAGAGGGAATACCGTATGAAACTTACATCTATCTTAAAGATAATATGCATGGGAATGGCTCTTTGTACTCTTACGGCCTGCGGAAATACAGAAAATACCCAGGCAGTGCAGGATACCCCATCGGCATCGACAGGGGTCTACGTACCGAATCAGACGGGCAAACCTATGTCGGAAGACATCAAGGATGAGCTGGAAACAAAGCATAAGCAGGAAGCGGCATCTATCAAGACCATCCAGGAAGAACCAAAGGGAAGTCACAAAGGTCAGCGCATCCTCATCGCTTATTTTACCTGGGGCGGCCGGTCCGGGGAAGTGGCCCATATGATTCATGATAAAATCGGCGGCGACATATATGAAATCAAGCGGAATCCCGATTATTCCCGTGATTACTCGACAGTCTTAAAGGAATCGGTAAAAGAAGTCGATGACAACGCCCGGCCCCAGCTGGCAGGGGAACGGCCGGATTTTTCCCAGTATGACGTCATCGTCCTGGGCTATCCCTGCTGGTGGTTCACGGCTCCTATGATTATCCCGTCATTCCTGGAAGGACAGAATCTGGAAGGAAAGCTCATCGTTCCCTATATGTGCTCTTACAGCAGCCCCTTTGAAGTGACACTGCCTGCATTGGCAGCGGCAGCACCGGGCGCGCGGATTTTCAAAGGACTGACCCTGGATAAAGATACGGATTACGGCGTCATCGATTCCTGGTTGGTGCAGGCAGGCCTACTGTGATGGTTCACCGGGATTTGGAATACGGGCAGTTTCCTGAGATTTCATGATTAAAGAATATAAGACGTTTAAATGATGGAGGTAATAACATGAAAAAAATAGTCATTTATTTTTCAGCCAGTGGCATTACGGAAAAACGGGCCAGGGAACTGGCTGCTGTGACTGGATCGGATATACAGGCTATCGTACCGGCACAACGGTACTCGTTGGCTGACTTAGATTGGACTAATCAGAAGAGCCGCAGTTATCAGGAAAATCTCGATGATGCAGTCCGGCCGGCATTGGAACATGGGAACATGAATTTGGCAGGATACGACCGGATTTATCTGGGCTTCCCCATTTGGTGGGGTATCGCACCTAAAATCATCAACACATTTGTAGAAAGCAATGATCTGAGCAATAAAGAAATTGTAGTCTTTGCTACATCAGGTGGCAGTGGCTTGCAGACAGCCGTTAAGACGTTGCAAAAACAATATCCTGCGCTGGATATTAAAGCAGGAAAATTATTGAACCACAGTGTAAAAAGCGATATTATTTAATCTGTTCATGAAATCAGTAAGACCTCATACAGAATAAGTCAGGCGGACGTACAAAGAACGAAGAAGAAGGTGGTATCGTGAGTAAGGAAGTGAGCCGGCGCACGTTTTTGAAAATTCTCGGTGGGGGATTGGCCGGTATGGCTGCTGGCGGGGCCGTGTGGAAACGTCATGAAATCATGGCCTTTCTCGATGCCGATAAAGCTGCAGCTGATGCAGGGCAGGATATGGGCAGGGTTGCGACCAGGTATTATGCCCCACTGGGGAAAGACCTGTCTCTGTTGGGATTTGGGTGTATGCGCCTGCCGACGAAATTCTCTGCTCAGGGCCGGGTCATTGATACGGAATTGGGCGAAAAGATGATTGATTTCGCCTACCGCCACGGCATCAATTATTTCGATACGGCCTGGTTTTATCATGACGGGCAATCGGAAGGCTTTATCGGCCAGGCCCTAAAAAAATATCCCCGTGACAGTGTGTTCCTTGCCGATAAAATGCCGACGCCGATTCTGGAGAGCCTCAATCAGGCAAAGGAGATTTTCCAAACGCAGCTCGACCGTTGCCAGGTCACATATTTTGACAATTACATGCTCCATTCTCTCACCAGCCGGGACGAATTCGAGCGGCTGTATATCCAGAACGGAATCCTCGAGTATCTTCGTCAGGAGAAATCCCGGGGCCGCATCCGCTGTCTGGGATTTTCCTTTCATGGCGACGTGCCTTTCTTCCAGTATCTCATGGACCTGTATCCGTGGGATTTCTGTATGATCCAGCTCAACTATGCCGACTGGAATGATCTGGGAGAAGCGCCGTCGGGCAGTCGTCAGGCCGGCGATTTATACCGCGAGTGCCGGGAAAAGAACGTCCCCATTTTCGTCATGGAACCGGTCAAAGGAGGTAATCTGGCTGATCTGCCAGCTTCTTCAGCGGCAATTTTGAAAGAATTGCATCCTGACGCCAGCCTGGCGTCGTGGGCACTGCGCTGGGTAGGATCGAAAGACGGGGTCATTACGATGAATTCGGGGATGAGTAATCTGGAACAGGTCCTGGATAATGTCCGGACCATGAGCGATTTTAGCCCCTTATCGCCAGCAGAAGAACGGGCCATTCAGAGGTCTATGGGAAAGAACGCGGACAGTATGGCCATTCCCTGTACGTACTGCCGGTATTGTGATCCCTGTCCTTACGGCGTCGATATAGCTACGGTGTTTCAACTGTATAACCGCTTTGGTGAACCGGCCGGTATCGATATGGCCCATCCGGACAGAGCGGATGATGCGAAAAAACGGCAGTTCCTGACGCGGTATCAAAATAATCTGGAACGGACTCAGCGGGCATCCCAGTGTACGGCCTGCAAGACCTGCCTGCCACGGTGCCCCCAGCATATTCCCATTTCCAAAAATATTCGCGCTATTGATGATATGGTGCAGCAGTTCAGCCGGGACACGGGAAAGGTCGTGATATAGATGATACAGAAAGGACGCATATTCCTGTCGTGGCTTACGATGGCGGCCGTCTTGCTGTCTTTTGGTGGAGTAGTGACGCCGTTCCTTACCCGGTGGCAGTTCCTGCCGGCCCTGCTGGCTTCTAATGTCCTTGCCATTGCTGTCATTCTTCTCGTCACATTTTTCTGTGGCCGGCTGTACTGCAGTGTGCTCTGTCCCCTGGGAATCAGTCAGGACGCCATATACTGGCTGGCAAAGCGGCGTAAAAAAAATCGCCGGAAATTTACTTTTCATAAAGAACAGCGATGGGTCCGCTATGGTATACTGGCCGCAGTGGCCTTATCCCTGCTGATGGGCATATCGCTGGTTCCCGTTCTCGTCGATCCCTACAGTATTTTTGGCCGTATCGTCACAGATATACTGGCCGTCCCGGCATCGTATGTGTGGAATGGCCTGGCAGGTCTTTCATTGGTCTGGCTTCCGATTATATCGAAAGTGGATATCCTGCCTCTGGCAGGCCCGGCTGTCGTTATGGCCGGGGTGTATTTTCTCGTCCTGTCCATCTTTTCCTGGCGGTATGGCCGCTGGTATTGCAACACCTTGTGCCCTGTAGGAACCTTGCTGGGAACGATCAGCCGTTTCAGCCTGTTCCGTCCCATCATTGACCGCAGCCGCTGTGTCCGGTGCGGGCAATGTGAAAAGATTTGCCGCTCGTCCTGTATTGATGTGGCTCATGGAATCGTAGATTCCAGCCGCTGTGTCGATTGCTTTGACTGCATCTCCATTTGTCCCAAAGGAGCACTGTCCATGTCCCGCCGTGGCAGGAAACAAAGTGCTGTAGAGTGGACTGAGGAGAAAGAAGCGCCGGAAATGCCGGAGACAGAAGGCATCAGCCGCCGGGATATGCTGATTACGACAGCTGTCGCTGCCGGAACGCTGGCCGCGGGCCTTGCACGCAGCCAGCCGCTGATTCCAGGTCTGCTGGGAACGGGAAAGGGGAAGAAAGCGGTTTTGCCGCCGGGAGCCCTGTCACTGACTGATTTTTCCCAGCACTGTACGGCCTGTCATCTCTGTGTCAGCCGCTGTCCCAGCAAGGTGCTGACGCCGGCTGTCCTCGAAAACGGAATCATGCAGATGGGTCAGCCTCATATGGACTTTACCCGCGGCTACTGCGTGTATAACTGCAATTTCTGTTCCCAGGTCTGTCCGGCCGGGGCCATCCGTCCTTTACAGTTGGATGTGAAACAGCAGACGAAAATCGGCATTGCCCGCTATGCCCAGTTTCACTGCCTCATTGCCCGTGAGGGCATCATCTGTGGAAATTGTGCCCGCCATTGTCCGGTACAGGCCATCACTATGGTAGAAAACCGCGACGGCCGCAGTTATCCCAAGGTCGATGGGGCACGCTGCATCGGCTGCGGCTCCTGTGAATACCACTGTCCTGCCCATCCAGCTGCCATATCGGTCAGCCCCATGCGGTCCTGATTTGTGCTGTCCATACTGTTTGATTATTCCTGAAATTTCCTTGACAAGGGCCGGAGAATCGCTTACAATATAAAAGTCGTAGCATGCACAAGTGGCTAGACAGATAAGCCGCATGAAGAGGCATACAAGTCCGCAAGGCGCCGTATTCAGCGAGTATATTGATGAGGAGGTGTCACTATGTACGCTATTATCAAAACCGGTGGAAAACAGTATCGCGTTCAGGAAGGGGACAACATTTTTGTTGAAAAACTCGCCAGCGATGTGGATTCCGAAGTCGTATTCGACCAGGTACTGGCTGTCGTCAACGACGGAGATGTCAAAGTAGGTTCTCCTGTTGTCGAAGGTGCCAAAGTTACAGCTAAAGTATTGGAACAGGGCAAAGAAAAGAAAGTCCTCGTTTTCAAATACAAAGCTAAATCCGACTATCGTCGTCGTCAGGGCCATCGTCAGCCTTACACGAAAGTCGTCATTGAAAAGATTGAAGGCTAATGATTACCATTGCATTACAACGGGATGAACAACAGCGTTACAGTGGTTTCCGTATTTCCGGTCATGCCGGATCGGTAGATGCGGGATACGATCTCGTCTGTGCGGCCGTGTCCGTACTGGCCCAGACAGCCTTTCTGGGGCTGTGTCATTACGGGAAGAAACCGGCGTACGAACAGCGGGAAGGGTATTTTTCCATACGTCTTGCTGAACGGAACGAAACGACGCAGGTCATCCTGGAAACAATGGTTCTTGGTTTAGAGGAAATTGTACGACAGTATGGACAATACGTCGTATTCGACTCATAGAAGTCAGGAGGTGAACGTAATGTTCAAATTTGATTTACAGCTGTTTGCCCATAAAAAAGGGGTAGGTAGTACACGTAACGGCCGTGACAGCGAATCCAAACGCCTTGGTGTCAAATGCCACGACGGCGTTATCGTTAAAGCCGGCAACATCATCGTTCGCCAGCGCGGCACTCACTTCCATCCGGGCACGAACGTAGGCATCGGCAAAGATGATACGTTATTTGCTACGGCTGCTGGTAAAGTTGCTTTTGAACGTGCTGGCAAATACAACCGGAAAGTCAGCGTTTACCCGGTTGAAGCCGAAGCATAATCATACAGGCTCGTATAAAAGAGAGTTTTTCCTTATAGGTCATCTATGAGGAGAACTCTCTTTTTTGTTGTCGTTATACGTTATTTTTTTCACTAATTTTAGAAAAAATCTATTGTCAAATGGTCCGTTCTATGCTAAACTATGCAAAGTGCCAGAGGGTCGTGAAACAAAGGGCTGGTCAGTATCCACGACGAGCTGAACCGTGGCTTCCACGACATGAGGACACAAATTTTTGTTACGACTTATATCCCATGAGGAAGCGGGAGTAAGAACGGAGGAGAATTTCATATGGAAAAAGTAAAAACGTTACCTGGGCAGCATCAGTTCATGAGTGTACGGCAGCTTACGGTTGCCGGTTTTCTGTCGGCTATTACCATTTTTCTGGGACTTACCGGATATGGCTTCATTCCCCTGATCATCATGAATGCGACCATTCTTCACATTCCGACGATCATCGGCAGCATCTCCGCAGGACGCCGCGTCGGTATGATTGTCGGTTTCATGTTCGGTCTGTTTTCGTTCATCCGTACGCTGCAGGCACCGAGTGCCCTGTTGATGTTTGCCGTACAGTACAGCATCGTGGCAGACGCCTTCATCTGCATCGTACCGCGTATTATGATCGGTGTCGTAGCCTATGAATTGTACAAGCACCTGAAAATCCGTGAAGTTGCCCGTGTTGCCGTAACGGCTGTTGTCACGACGGTCTGCCATACGGTCATGTTCCTCGGATCCTTTACGGCTATCGTCGGCATGCCCTATGCCGAAGCACACGGCATTACCCTGGCTAACGTTTTCAATATCATGGCCGGGATCACTGTCGTCAACGGCATTCCTGAAGCCATCGTTTCGGGCCTCATCGTTACGCCGATTGTCATGGCGCTCCATCGCTCCGGCCTGAAAGTACAATAAGCACAGACACATTTCTGCCAGCCCGGCCAGTTACCGGGCTGGTTTGTTTTATATGGCTTTTTCTTCACGTCCGACGGCCTTTGTAGTATAATTTATATATACACTATTGATAAAGGACTATTTCATGAAGACTCTTCTTACGACATTAAATGCTAAATACGTTCAATCATCCCTGGCCCTGCGCTGCCTGCGCACGGCCTGCCTCCATGCCGGACGCACGGATGTAGTAACGGCAGAATATACGATCAATCACAATGCCTATGACATTTTGCGCCATATTTACCAGTTCCATGCAGAAGTCATCGGCTTTTCGTGTTATATCTGGAATATAGAAATGACCTGCCGCATCATCACGCTGATCCGCCAGGTCATGCCCCATGTCTGTATCTTCGTAGGAGGACCGGAAGTATCGTATACTGCCCGGGAAGTCCTCGACGACCATCCCGATATCGACTACGTCCTTCAGGGAGAAGGGGAACGCATCGTACCGGCTTTCCTGCGCGCATTGGAAGAAGGCCGCGACGGTACGGATATTCCCGGCGTCCTGGGCCGTGTGGCAGGGGAGATACGGGGAAATGAAGTGTTTGCCGAAATAGCGGACCTGGATACCCTGCCTTTTCCCTACGAAGGTGAAGATTTCAGCCAGCTGGCCCATAAAATCATCTATTATGAAAGCTCACGGGGATGCCCGTTCCACTGCCAATACTGCTTGTCCGGCATGAGTGATACGGTCCGGTTCCGTTCCGTGCCGCTGGTCCTGTCTGAACTGGAGCAGTTCGTCGCCGCCGGGGTCCACCAGGTAAAATTCGTGGACCGGACATTCAACTGCAATCCCCGTCATCACCGGCCCCTCATCGAATACATGATTCACGTGCAGAAGCCGGTCAATTTCCATCTCGAGATTGAACCGGGCGTCCTCACCGATGACGATCTGGATCTGCTGGCCCGGGCCCCGAAAGGACGGATCCAGTTGGAAATGGGCATCCAGTCTACATATGAACCGACGCTGAAGGCGATTCACCGCCACAATGACTGGCCCCGCATTACGGCCATCATGAAGAAGCTGACGGCCCTCCATACGATGCACCTCCATCTCGATCTGATCGTCGGGCTGCCTTATGAAGATTATGACCATCTGCAGCAGTCGTTCAATGATATTTATGCGTTGCGGCCGGACAAACTCCAGATTGGCTTCCTCAAGCTGCTCAAAGGATCGGGCATCCGCCGCGACTATCCCGATGATTACCGCTATGATCCGTGCGGTCCTTATGAAGTACTGGCCACGACCTGGCTCCCTTATGAAAAGGTGCAGTTCCTGAAAGTGCTGGAAGATGTATTCGAACGGACCTATAATTCAGGAAAATTTTTCTATACCCTGCGTTATCTGGAGCGGTTTTATGCAGACAATATATTCCGGCTCTATGAAGCCATGACCCGGTCCTGGCTGAAAGCCGGCAATGATCGTATCGCCGTGGCCGATAAAGCCCTCTGCCACTTCCTCTGGGATTTCATCTGTCACGATGCCCGTGTTCCCGCACCGGCTCATAGGGTACTAAAGGAATTGTTGTCCCTCGACATGCTGATTACCTTCCGGTTCCGCCTGCTGCCAGACTTTCTCGGCTGGCAGGAAGCGCCGCGGAAGGATACGGACCGGCTGTTCCGCGAAGAAGAACGGCTTCGCCCGTATATAGGAAACTACCGGTTTACCAACTGGCGGGATATTAAAATGCGTTATCGCATCTGGCCAGTGTGTGACAGGACGAAAGAAGCCCTGTCCTGCTATCGCCATGCACCAGCCGGTCACGCCTGGATCATCTCCTTCAAAGACGATGAAGGCATATCCTGGCAGATGATGGCGGCAGCAGCGGATGGACGGCAGGAGACAGAAGATACAGGAAAGGATTGTCATGGAACGATATAACGTATACTCTTCTTATTTAAAAGCAACATATGGAGAAAAGGTATATAAACTGCCGATCAGCATTCCCGATACCTGTCCGAACCGGGATGGTACACTGGGAGTGAGAGGCTGCGTTTACTGTGGATCCATCGGCGCCGGTTATGAAAATCTGCCGGCTTCGGTGACGATTCAGGAACAGATAGAGCAGAATATTGCCCACATCCAGCCGAAATATAAAGCAAAGAAATTCATAGCCTATTTTCAGAATTTTACCAATACCTACCTGCCACCGGAGACATTCCGGGATTACCTGATCCAGGCCTGTCAGCCCGATATCGTCGGTATCGCCGTAGCTACGCGGCCGGACTGCATCAACAAGGTATATCTCGATTATATGGCGGAAATCAAGGAAAGATACGGTGTCGATATCCTCGTCGAATTCGGCCTGCAGACGGCAAACTACAAGACGCTGCAGAAAATCAACCGCGGCCATACGCTGGCAGAATACATTGATGCCATGATGATGATGCGGGAGTATCCGTTCCGTACCTGTACCCACGTCATCCTGGATCTCCCATGGGATACGATGGACGATGTTGTGGAAACGGCAAAAATCATTTCGGCCCTCGGCAGTGACGAAGTTAAATTGCATGCCCTGTACGTCATTAAAAATACCGTACTGGCCGACTGGTATCATCAGGGAAATATCGCACTGGTCCCTGTCGAAGAGTACGTAGACCGGGTCGTCACCTTCCTCGAATACAGCCGTCCCGATATCGTATTCCAGCGTCTCATCGGCAGGGCCCCAAAAGAAGCGACAGAATTTGCCAACTGGGGTATGGGCTGGTGGAAAATCCGCGATATGATTGATGCGGCTCTCCTGCAGAAGGATACATGGCAGGGTAAAAAGTGTGACTATCTCGGTGGCAAAGCCGTGCGTAAATTCATGACAAAAGACTAAAAGGAGACTTATAGCGTGTCTATAGAAAAAAGACTGACCTTTATCGATATGACAGAAGCCAAAGCCGTATTGGGGATGAAAGACGAATTTCTCAGGACCCTGCAGAAAGAATTTCCCAGCTGCCGTATTGCTGCCCGGGGAAATGAAGTCATCATGACCGGTCCGGAACCGGATGTCAGCCAGGCAGCCCAAGTATTTTCTGAACTTCGTTACCTCAACCGGGAAAATACATATATTACGACCCAGCACGTGCGCTATTCGGCCGACCTGATCCGCCAGGGACAGGAAGAGCTGCTTCACGACATTTACAGTGACACCGTGAGCATTTCTGCCAGAGGCCGGCTGATCAAACCGAAGACGGCCGGACAGAAACGCTACGTCGATTCGATCCGTAAGAATCTGGTGACATTCGGAATCGGCCCGGCCGGCACAGGCAAGACCTATCTGGCTGTAGCCCTGGCTGCCTTTTATCTGAAAAACCGGGAAGTCGAACGGATCATTCTCACTCGTCCGGCTGTCGAAGCCGGGGAAAAACTGGGATTTCTGCCGGGCGATCTGCAGGAAAAAATCGATCCCTATCTGCGGCCCCTGTATGACGCCCTGGCAGACATGTTCGGCTTTGACCAGTTCCAGAAGCTCATTGCCCGTAATATCATTGAAGTGGCCCCTCTGGCATACATGCGCGGCCGTACGCTGGAAGAATCGTTTATCATACTCGATGAAGCCCAGAACACGACGCGGGAACAGATGAAGATGTTCCTCACCCGTATGGGAAATCATTCCCGGGTCGTCGTCAACGGGGACAATACGCAGATCGATCTGGCAGACCGTAAGTTTTCCGGCCTGACCGAAGCAGAAAAGGTACTGGCTCATGTACCGGGTATCGGCATGGTTCATTTCACCGATGCCGATGTCGTCCGTCATGATATGGTCGGACGGATCATACGCGCCTATGAGTCTTTTTATAAAAAGGAATGACGAGAGGAGTTCTGTATTATGAAAATCAACATTAATTATGAAGATGAAGCTTTTCGCAAAGATGGATATGAACAGGTAATCGAACGGGTATGTGATGAAGCTGCCCTGGTCTACGGACTGGGACCCAATGCGGAAATCAGCATATTGCTCTGTCACAATGAATACATCCATCAGCTGAATAAACAGTACCGCAATATCGATCGTCCGACGGATGTCCTGTCCTTTGCCCTTAATGAAGGTGAAGCCGATGGCTATGATGGACCCGATACGGCGCTTCTCGGAGATATTGTCATTTCACTGGAAAAGGTTCAGGAACAGGCCGAAGAATACGGTCATTCCTTTGAACGGGAACTGGCATACCTCACAATCCATGGCATGCTCCACATTTTGGGATACGACCATATGGAACCGGATGACAAGGCAGAAATGCGCAAAGAAGAAGAATTTATTCTCCAGCGCCTTGGCTACGTCCGCGAAGGAGAAGAACTCTGATGACCGATGAAATGACGATTGCCCGCCTCATCCGGTCAGCGAGGGAAGTACAGGAACGAGCCTATGCCCCCTATTCCCATTTCCGCGTAGGGGCAGCCCTGCTGGGAGAAGATGGCACGGTATATACGGGCTGCAATGTGGAAAATGCTTCGTACGGCCTCACTATCTGTGCCGAACGGAATGCCATCTTTCACGCCGTGGCCTGTGGCTGTCGGTGTTTTGCGGCGCTGGTCATCACTGGTGACAGCAAGGACCTCACAGCGCCCTGTGGTGCCTGCCGTCAGGTCATGGCAGAATTTTCCATTCCTGAAATCATCCTGGCCCGACCTGACGATTCGTATGAAACGTTCACGCTGCAGCAGCTCCTGCCGCTGACCTTTGATGAATCGTCCATGGCCTGATCACAGCCTGGCATCCGCTAACTCTATATACATATATAAGAAAGGTAATAACATAATTATGGAAGATACATTTAAATCGGGATTTGTTGCCGTCGTCGGCAGACCGAACGTCGGTAAATCGACCCTGATCAATCACATCATTAAACAGAAAGTCTCTATCGTATCGGATAAAGCGCAGACGACGCGAAACCGGATTCTCTGCATCCATACAGACGAAGAATGCCAGATTGTATTCCTCGATACGCCGGGAATCCACAAACCGCACCATAAACTGGGCGAGTTCATGGATGAAGCGGCCTATCAATCCCTGCAGGATATTGATGCCGTGTTGTTCCTCATATCGGGAAATGAAAAAAAGGGCCCCGGCGACCTGTTCGTCCTGGATAAGCTCAAAGGCACGAAAGTACCTGTTTTCCTGGTCATCAATAAGACGGACCTCATGAGCCGGGAAGAGATTCTGCACAAAATTACCGAATACAATGCCCTCTTTGATTTTGCCCAGATTATCCCTATTTCCGCTCTTACAGGGGATAATGTCGATGCCGTCGTGGATGAACTCAAAAAAATCCTGCCAGAAGGTCCTAAATATTTCCCCGATGACATGATTACCGACCAGCCGGAACGACTGCTGGCCGCAGAAATTGTACGGGAAAAATTATTCCAGTGCCTGCGCGACGAAGTACCACATTCCATCGCTGTGTACGTAGAAGAAATGAAGAATCGTGGCCATAATAAAGTCTATATCCGGGTCACGGTCTACGTCGAACGGGACTCGCAGAAGCGCATCGTCATCGGAAAGAACGGCACTATCCTGAAGGAAGTAGGTCGTCTGGCCCGTCAGGAAATCGAACACGTCCTGGGATCGTCCGTATTCCTCGATATCTGGGTCAAAGTCAAAAAAGACTGGCGCAACAAGCCGTCCGCACTGAGTGAATTCGGGTATAAAAATGAGTAAGCAGAGGAGCGATGTATGATGGAACCAGAGCTGGGACACATAGCACAGTATTTGCTGCTTCTTGTGCCTTCCATTCTGCTGAGCGTTTTTTGTGTTATTGGTAAATTTGCCTTCGTGCAGCTGCGCCGTGAATCCATTGAAGAAATGGTGCGTGACGGCGATACAAAGGCACGGTTTTTATTAAAATTGTATGAAAAACCGGCTATTTTCCTCGGCATGGCCCAGCTGGGCATGGTGATTTCTGGTATGGCCGCGGGAGCTGTCGTATTTTATGTACTGTATGAGGCATTTCCCCTGCTGCACGGATGGATACCGCTCTGGGCCGTCGGTATCCTGTATATCTGTGTCATTCTCCTGGTCTGCATCTGCCTGTGGGTTTTTGGCGAACTGATCCCCAAATCGATTGGCCTGCAGCGGGCCGAAGGAGGACTGAAACGGGTCAGTCATTTCCTTTACTCTGCCAGCCGCCTGTTTTACCCCTTCATCATCTTTGGCAACTGGCTGGGGCAGCGACTTCTCAAAAACCGCAATCTCGACGTGACCAATGAAATCGATATGGCTCATTCGGAAGATGAAATCCGCATGCTCATCACGGCCAGTCATAAAGAAGGCAAAATAGACCCGGTGGAAAGCGAACTCATTGGCAACGTCTTTGATTTTGCCGACCGTCTGGCCAAGGAAATCATGGTGCCACGTCAGGAAATCGTCTGCCTCTATGTAGAAGAAACGATGAACCAGCACCTGAAAACCATCCGTCAGTCCCGCCATACGCGCTATCCACTCTGTACAGAAGATAAGGACCATATCCTGGGACTGATCCACATTAAGGATTTCATGGATTTGTATATTCACAAACGGAGCAATCTCCGCCTCATCAAGCGGCCTATCCTCATGGTACCGGAAATCATGCCGGCATCACAGCTCCTGCAGCTCATGCGGGCCCGCCGTACCTATCTGGCGACGGTTGTCGATGAATACGGCAGCACTGTCGGCCTCATCGGGCTGGAAGATATTCTGGAAGAACTGGTAGGCAATATCCGGAACGAACATTCGTCGGAACAGGAAGAAATCCAGCCTCTTCCCAATGGTGCCTACGAATTTGACGGCACGGTGCTCCTGGAAGATGTAGAAGAAATGCTCCATATCCCGGTGGAAGAAGATGTCGATACCGATACAATCGGCGGCTACGTCTTTTATCTCCTGGGCCATACGCCGAACGTAGGTGAAGAAGTCGTCATCGGATCATACAAATTCAGTGTGCTGGAAGTACAAGGGTTCCGCATTGCCCGGATAAAGGCCGTGCCTATGCCGCCGGCAGATGATACAGAAGGGGAAGGAACGGATGAACAGAAGGACTAATTCCTACGGTCCCATGCAGAAGACCCGGGCCTATACAGGCATCATCCTTCGCCTGCAGAAAGGCCGGTCCCGGCAGCTGCAGCTGACCATATTCACAAAAGAATCGGGCATCCTCTACGTCTATGCGCCTAAAGGGAAAAAGGGATATAATCAGGGATTTGGCAGTTTTATGGCCTTTTCTCCCATTACCTTTGATGCCTGGGAACGGGATCACGTCCTGTTTATGGGAGAATACGAGAGCCATCGCAGTACGATTCTCGATGCCCTGACTTGGGACTATTACGTCTATACCCAGATGTTTGTGGAAATGGTGCTGGCCATTATACCGGCTGGCGAACCGGATGAACGGATATATGAGCTCATCGGCTGTTACAGCCGGGCCATTGCCAGCCGCAACGTCCGCGTAGCGACCATCATCGCCGGATGGCAGCTGACGGCCTGTGCCGGCTATATGCCCGATACAGCGGCCGCTCAGGTGTATATGGGACCAGGGACTGATGGCAGAAAGACCTATTACCTGTCCGATGAAAGAGAAAACATGCAGCCCGTCCCTTTGCCGTCAGCCGTCCGTCAGCTATGGCAGACTCTTTTAACCTATTCCTGGCAAAAGACAGATACCATACAGCTCCCCCGGAATCAACTGGCATTCCTGGAACACCTGCTGTACAGCTACGTAGAAGAACTCAGCGGCCGACAACTCAAATGCCGTAAACTGATAGAAGAGGGAAAGAAAGTGTAAGGGAGAGAGAGTTTGAAGTTTGATGAAAGAAAAGACGAGCCCCACGA